>JBEQBT010000024.1:0-20994 GCA_041639705.1 Clostridiaceae bacterium
CCCTTTAGGGGTAGCCTGAAAAAATATGCGGTTGGCGGATTTTTCAGCGTGTCTTGAGACACAGCCAGTACCACGCCCTTATAGGGCTAGTGCAAACCACCCGTTTTACGGGTGGTCATGATTATACAAATGGAGGTGAAATGATGGCTAAGAGAAAACGAAGCTTAAATATAGACAAAATGATAAAAGTATGAATACTTCTATGCCCAAAAAGGAATTACTAAAAACTATTGAAGATGAAATTGATGCAGAAAAACTCATTGCTATTAAAGATCCATTTTTAAGAATAATTAATGAAAAAGAACTAACCAAAATTCAGCTTGAGAAAAGAGATGGAGCCTGGGAGTTTATTCAGAAATATTGGGAAGCGAATAAGTATGAAATTCTAGAAAAAAAGGATAGAGAAAATAAGCTTTTGCTGATAGCTGATTCTTCAGGTTTAAGTGTATTAAAGATAAAAAGAATCTTTAGCAGGTACTGGCAAAGAGGAATGAGCAAAAATGCTTTACTTCCTGATTATATAAATTCAGGAGGTAAAGGGAAGGATAAGAAACTATCTGATTCAAAAATAGGTAGACCAGCAAAAGAAGACTACTTAGGAAACTCAACTGATGGAATTAACATAACTGATGATGTAAAAAAGCATTTTGAATTTGCCATAAATAAATATTATAGAAATAGCAAAAAGATAACTTTAAAGGAAACCTATACCTTGATGCTCAGAGACTTCTATTCAGATGTTTATAGAGAAAATAATGAAATTAAGCATAGGGTTTGGGAAAATGATAGGATACCCAAATATAATCAATTCTATTATTGGTTCAAAAATCATGAAGATGTTAAAAAGGATATTATATTAAGAGAAAGTAATAAGGAGTTTAATCTAAAGCATAGACCATTATTGGGAAATTCTACGAATGAAACTGATGGACCAGGAACAAGATTTCAAGTTGATGCAACAATAGCTGATATATATTTGGTAAGCTCATTAAACAAAAAGAGAATTATAGGAAGACCAATTGTATATGCAATAATAGATGTATACTCCAGACTAATTGCAGGAATTTATGTTGGCTTAGAAGGACCATCTTGGTTGGGAGCCATGATGGCATTAGATAATATGATTGCAGATAAGGTTGAATTTTGTAAGCAATATGGAATGGAAATAACAGAAGAACAATGGCCATCAAAGCATTTACCGGATATCATAATAGCTGATCGTGGGGAATTTGAAGGGTATTCACCTGAAAATTTAATTAATAATTTGAATGTAAAGATAGAAAATACTTCGCCATATCAAGGAGATTTAAAAGGTATAGTTGAAAGAAGCTTTAGGACTCTAAATACTAAAGTAAAACATAAAACTCCAGGTGCTATACAAAAGGAATTCAGAAAAAGAGGGGATAAGGATTATAGGCTAGATGCAACTTTGACTCTTGAACAATTTACAAGGTTATACATAAACATTGTATTAAATCATAATTGGAGTGTTATAGACAAGTATCCTGTTGAAAAGGAAATGTTGGAGGATGAGATATTGCCTATACCAGTTCAGCTTTGGAAGTGGGGAATTGAAAATAAAAAAGGAAGATTAAGAACGGTGGATAGAGATATATTGAGATTAAATCTCCTTCCAAGGGGAAAGGCAAGTATTTCAAGAGCAGGAATCAAATTTAAGGGGTTATCATATAGCTCTGAAAAAGCAATTAGCCAGCAATGGTTTATAAAGCCTACAGTTAGAAGTATTGAGATTGTTTATGACCCAAGAAGCGTTAATAAAATATATATACCTCATGATAATGGCTTAGAGTATGAAGTGTGTTATTTACTAGACAACTGCAACCAATATAAAAATTGCCTTTTAGAAGAAGTAATTTTTAATCAGGAACTGATTGCTGAATTAAAAGAAAAACATTTAAGAGAACAGAATCAGTATAATATTGACTTAGAAAAAGAAATAGACAAAATAGTTAAAGAAGCTAAAAAAGCAAAATCAGATGAAATAGATTTAAATGAAAGTAAAAACAAAAAGCTTAAGAGAATAGGAATCAATAGAGCTGTTAAAAAAGAGATAAATAGAGAAAACGAAGCTTTTAAAATTGGTGAAGATAAAGTCAGTGAAAATGAAGCTGCTAACGTAATAGATTTTTTAGTAAAAAACGATAAGATTGAAGAAACGAAGGCATCAGCAAATAGTAGTATAATGGAGCTGCTAAAAAAGAAAAGAGATGAGAGACGTGAAAGATAATGGAAGAATAATAATTTTAAAAGGTGATACTGAAAGGGCTAATTATAAGGTACAGGAGATAGAGGAATACAGTAATAATCCTTTTATAGAAGCTTTACCACATATTTTTTCAGACGAAGATGTAATTGATAAATTTACTCTTTCTCCAATGATTACTTTAACTGATAGAGAAAAATTATCAAATTTAAGGTACCACATAATAAAAAGAGTAAAGAACTTTATTCAACCTTTACCTATACATATAACCTTAGAAAGAAAGTTATCAGCTCTTATTAGACGTGGATATTTAGCAAGAAATCCTTTAGATAAGACCTTTTTAGAAAGATTAAGGATATTAAATGAATTAAGAGATGAATCAGCAAGTGATGTAGAGATTAATAAGAGAATGAGTCATATTAGATCTACTGCGGATAGCCTATCAATCATAGGTATATCAGGAATAGGAAAAACCACAGCAATTGAGAGATTGTTATTAATGTATCCTCAAATAATAAAGCATGAGGAATACAATGAAGAAAGTTTTAGCAGGACTCAAATAGTATGGCTTAAGATAGATTGTCCATATGATGGCAGCTTAGCAACTTTGTGCAAAAGTTTTTTTAAAGCCATAGACGATTTACTAGGAACAAGATATTTAGAGAAGTATGGATATGCTAATAGAATAACTTCAACAATGATGCTGCATATGACAACTTTAGCAAGTATGTATGGTATTGGTATATTGGTAATCGATGAGATACAGCATTTGCTTAATGCTAAAAATGATATAGAAGAAATGTTGAACTTCTTCGTTACCCTTAGTAATACTGTAGGTATACCAACAGTTTTAATAGGCACAAGTAAAGCTCAGCAGTTATTTAAAGGCAATTTCAGGCAAGCAAGAAGAGCCGCAAGTGAAGGTTCGATTATGTGGGATAGAATGGACAAGAATAGTGAGGAATGGAATTTCTTTTTAGATACACTGTGGGAATTTCAAGGCTTGAAGGAAACAACCCCACTAACAGAAGAAATAAAAGAGATATTCTATGATGAATGTCAGGGTATAACTGCAGTTGCAGTTAATCTATTTATACTTGCGCAAGAAAGAGCTTTAGCAGAAGGCGAAGAAAAGATTGCTGGTAATGTTATAAGAAAAACAGCTAAAGAAGACCTTCATATGATACAACCAATGATTAAAGCACTTAGGAATAATAATTTACTGGATATAATGAAGTATGAGGATATCTCAATAAATCTTGATGATATTGCAGCTAATTATAAGAGTTCAATGGAGCTTAATGGTAAGGTTCAAGAGGTATTTAAAGAAAGAAAAAACACAATTGAATTAACTAGAAAAAGTACAGTAGAGAATTTAATTTTAGATTTTACCTCAATGGGTATGTTTTGTAATTTAAGCATGATAGATATTAAGAAGCTATGCAAAAAAATCGTTGAAAATGCTTCAGTTAATGAAGAATACAATGCATTAAAAATGGCAGCTTTTAAAAAAGCTATGGAGATTGAGGAAAAGTTAAATAGCAGTAAGAGGAAAAATGAAAATACAAAACATAGTGCAGTAGGATTACTAGAATTATATGAACTTGCTAGAAAAAACAAAGAACATCCATATGTGTATTAAAAAGAAATGGATATATTAAAAATCCAATAGAAGAATTTATGAAGGTTCAATGATGTTAGGGATGGGTGGTAAAAATGTATATAAAGGAGAAGAGCAATGATACATTTTTTTACTGACCCATATGAAAACGAGTTATTGTACTCTGCCATTGCAAGATATCATTTTTATACTGGAAATGTTGATTTTAAAGATACCCTGGAAGAATGTTTCGAATCAAGGAATGTTATACCCTCTCTGGAGATTGGAGGGCCTGTAAATACCTTGGGGAAGAATATAGGGGGTAAATATGATGCTGATTTTATAATCAATAAACATACAATATTTCCATATTATGCTTTATTCTTGCCAGAAGATAGACGGCAAGATATTTTAAGCAATATCAAGTATAAGAATTGCAGTGGAATTTATGCACAGATAGGAATAGTCGCAGGTAGTATTTGTGAAAAAGATGGAATATATTACTGTCCCTTATGCTCATCTGAAGAGATAGAACAGCAAGGGGAAGCCTATATTCATAGAGAACATCAACTGCAAGGTATATATCAATGTGTCCATCATAAAATAAATTTAAAGAAATATAGGGTGTCAAAAGTTAATATAAGTAGACTTGAATATATCAGGCTAGATAAAAATTTATTGGAGCTTAATGAATATAGTAATAATATCATTTATCCTGATATCATGCAGAAGCTTTCCAGAGATGCTTATTACCTGCTAAATCATGGTTATTCTGATATATACAAAGATAGAATTTCAGAAAAATATAAGAACCTACTTTATGAAAGAGGATTAACTACATCATCAATGAGGGTAAAGCAACATGAGTTATATCAAGAGTTTAGTAACTTTTACAGCAAGGAATTGCTGAGTTTTTTAGAATCATCAATTGATGAAGATAATGAATATAACTGGTTAAAAGTAGTGACAAGAAATTCAGATAGAACCGTACATCCAATCAGACACTTGCTTCTGATCAATTTCCTTCAAGGTGATATTTCAAGGTTTCTCGGAGACTTGAAAGTGAAATTTAATCCATTTGGTAATGGACCATGGCCATGTTTGAATAAAGTTTCGGTTCATTATAAAGCTAATGTAATTAATAATCTTAAAATCACTGAGGATTATAAAACAAGACTACCTGTTGGGACTTTCAGTTGTGAATGCGGATTTGTATATTCTAGGAAGGGACCGGATAAAACTGAAGATGACAGGTATAGGATCGGGAGGATAAAAAGCTTTGGTAGTGTATGGGAAGATAAGCTATATGGATATCTAAAGGAGCATAAATATGGGCTAAGAGAGTTGGCCAGGCTTATGAATTGTGATCTTAAAACTATTCTCAAATTTGATGCCTTGCTGGGGATAAACTATTTAAATTATGAAACTATAGGAATTGATGACGAAGCCCCTGATGAATCTGATGATGCTATGTTGGAAGTTTATAAGAAAACAATTTTAGATACTATCGCAGATTATCCTGAAGCTAAAAGAAGTGAGATAAGAAACAGATGTAAGAAAGAGTACATTTATATCTATAGAAAAAACAAGAAATGGTTGGATGAAAATATGCCTGAAAAGACGAAGATTGTTTCAGGCATTAAGAAAGTGGACTGGAATAAAAGGGATAGTGAACTGTTAAGTATAATCAAGGTAAAACATGTAGAATTATTGAATAGGGAAATACCAACAAGAGTAACTATTTCTCTCTTTGGTAAGGAATTAGGCATTCTTTCTGAGATTGAAAAGAATATAGATAAATTGCCGGCTACACAAAAATATCTGAGTGATATATTAGAGACTGTACAACAATTTCAGATGAGACGATGCAAGATAATAATACAGAAAAAAATCGAAGCAGGAGAACAGATTCGGTTATGGGAAATACAAAGATTAGCAGGAATCAGAAGTAATGATTTTAGAAAAATAATAGGTTATATAAAGAGAATAGATGGTGGGGAAATCAATGGGGAAAGCTGTTATCAAAACAAATAACTGGCCTTTTGCAAAAGGGGAAAAAGCAAAGCTGGTATGGATTGGTGAACCAATAAAGAAAAATAACAAATGGATGTTTTATGCATATTTCAGAGCAAATAATATTACTAGAAAAATCCTGCTTGACTGGGCAAGTATACATTTTTTATCGGTTGATAAGTACTATATTGATGGTAATTTAAATAACGGAGAATCCATTGAAGATTCTATTATTATGGACATTAATTTAGGTGGAATTAAAGCTGATTACAGAGAAAAAGATTGGGAATTAAGGGGATCGGGGTTTTATGACAAAACAAAATCTAAAACCTTCAATTTTTTAAAGAATGGCAGCTTATTTACCATACCTATTATTGAAATAATAAGAGCAGTCCTGGCACCCAATCAGTTTTTGCTTAATAGGATCCTTGAAAAAGATATTTTAGAGAATTATTTTACTTATGACATAACACCAGACAAATTAACTTTACATTTTACATCAGAATATGAGGAAAAATTATTAAAAAGTGAGAAGGTAAATCAACTTGCCTGGATACTTACCAACCCAGACATTCTTAAAATGTTCAGAAATATAGCAACTAACTTAAGAGAGCATGGAGAATTGCGTTATGAATTTTTATTTGATAAGTTTAATATCAAAGCAAGGGTTGTAAGGAAGAATAGTTATGTTCGGGTACTTCAGATTCTCTCCCTTAAAAAGAAAACAATAAATGTTGATGAGATAAATGTATATCATCCCAGTCAAGAAATTTTAGAAGCTTCAGATGAACCTAAGAAGAGAAAATATGTAAGCCAAAGCAACTATGGCATTAGGACTCTAGATCCTCATGCAGATGGATCAACAAAAAATACTGAAGAAATCAAGACATTTATAATTACCCATGAATATGAACATACACCTAAAATTATTAAAGTTCAAAGTGGAAGAAAGCTAAAAAGGGTTAAAGAAAACAAAAACACAAAGACCTATGTTTTCGAAGATAAAGGCTTGAGAACTACTGCAGATACAGGAGGAGAAGATTTACTAAGAGGTCTTGAGTTTAAAAACATAGCAAAGATTAATGAGAAAGGTGAACTTGAAGAATTTATTGAAATATTAAGACTTCTTGAAAAAAGAGAAGATGTTAAATCAGTTGAAGTTATTATAGGTGAACTTTCTGCAGCATCACACGGAAAAAAGTTTTCCTTGCTAAATGATGGAATTACAAAGCGAAAATATGCTATTGGGAAAATATGCATGATTAATGGCAGGGAAATAAGTTTCATAGATATAGAAAGGGAAGATAAATCATTATCTATGCTAGTATTAAGAAGCCATCAGACAATAAATTGGAAAAGTATATTTAACATCCTGTTATATAATTTAGTCAATGATAGTGGTAAATGGAGTAATGCTGTTATTGAGAGATTTGAAAGAATTGGGATATTAATTCATAGAATGAACCATACAAAAAAGGATATTTTTCATAAAAAAAAAGCGTTTTATAAAATGTTAGTATGAAACTGTTGTCGGATAACAGACTATACCACCAGGTATTTCTGAATGAAAAAATCTCTGAAAATGTATGTGGTGTATAATTATTAAACCACATTATTTTCAGAGATTTTCACGACACTTTCCATTTGATATGTGTTAATAACTGGCCTATAGCTATTTAATGAATAATTATATTATTTTGTTCATTATATATAAAAAGGAATATGTTATTTACACTATTTTTTATAACGGTTATTACTTATAGAGGGGTTAATGCTACACCATAGCAGTCCCAATATGGTGTTCCACCGCTAGTCTGCAACTGAATTGTTTGGTTAGTAATCCAAGTATCATCATCAAAGTGAGCCTTTTTTTCAATAGCTTGATAATTGGTTGGGTTATTGCTAGGCACTCCATTAACCTCGGTAAACTCTGACGTCGGTTGGCCATAAGCATCATAGTATACTGAAGTTTTACGTGAGAATGATCTTCTACTACCTACTGTTACCCATGGGAGCCATGCTGTACCGCTAAGGCCATAACTAATCTTGTTTAAATAATAGTATTTGACATATGTTTCACCACTTACTGGCATGCTAGACATCACACTATCACCTGAAATAGTTGCAACAGTTAAAACAACCGCTTGGAGGTTGGATAGTACTCCTGCTGCGATAAGCATTGAGACGTTGTAGGCCTCACTAAGGGTTTTTGCAACCCCTGACGACATTTTATAGTATCCATTTGACCAATCATAATAGTAATTTATTTTAGTTGAAATTGAATTAGTGGAAGCCAGACCTTGCATGGCAAGTTGTGATTCAGGTTTTGCATACTCTGTCATTAATAGCTGTGGTTTTGTACAACTTAAGTCATCAGCATCAAGTACTTGATCAGGAATTACAACGTCAGTAGTTTCATATAAAAAACGAATCACATTCGTATCTTCTTCTACTGACCGAATCTTTTGACCATATGCTTTTTCTAAGATATCTTTTGTGGAATTAATCCACGCAGCTCGTGTAGAATTTTTTAATGTAGAAGATTCAGCTTTTAAATAGGAAGAAGGTAATATTGGCATGGCTTTCTCATGTGTTACAATATTTAAAAAGTTTGCTTGCTCTGTTGGTATAGCAGTCATATGAGGTAACTGGTTACCAGAGCTTGCATATGCAGGCATTATAGAACTCATAATCATTAAAGATACAACCACACAAACAATAATTTTCTTAAATTTATTCATTAGTATACTCTCCTATACAATGTATTTAGGTTAATATGGATAACCTATAATCCTTTATTGTTGTAAATACATATAGTTCTTCTGTATGATAAGTTTACCAGATAAAGTGATTAATACTTTTAAAGGTGAGCTAAACTATTATGCTTAATCTAAGATATACTGTCAAATAACACAATGTGACAAATGTGAAAGTGCCAGTAATTGAATGAGTACTTATGGTTTGCTATATCTTAAAAAAGCATTACATAAAGCTGCTTTTAAGATTTCAACTATGATGCAACAGTTAATGCTTGATACTAAAGGAGATGTGATTAAAGCAAATACCATTAAGCTACAGTAAGTACTGTTGATCATAAACTTTGTAGTGCAATACAAGATATTTAAAAATTAATTATACTTATAGATGTAGTCAATACATAATTAAGCCTCTCTAATCTAATATACTTTTATGCCTGATGAAAAGAAATCTCGCATAATGAACATTAACCAAGTGCATTAATATATTTCCATTTTGCTTATTAGAAATATATTAATAACCATACTCAAGTTTTTAACTAAAACTTAATTACATTACTTAATCAAGAAAGAGCCTCTTGAAGAATTTATTTTATTGTTAATTAGTAGGTCTTGAATATTTTGATTTTGTGCAATCAGAGGATTATCTGGATTATCAATCGATATCAATTCATCATCTAATTTTAATATTAGTGTATCTTTATATGCATTATTATTAAGTCTAATTTCAATTGTAATCTCAGTCATAGCAGCATCAAAGGCTTCGGGCTTAATTCCAGAGGCTGTCTGTTTATCATCACCTTTGTTATTCCACGCCATTTTATATTGTACTGCAATTAATTCGGATATGGAGTTCATTGGCTTGAATTCAGCACCCCAATCGTTGTCACTTCCCATTCCCATGTTTCCTTTAAATTCTGAAAAGTAATCTGCTAATAAGGGGGCTGGATTCATAGTAACCTTCATATTTGCAATATGCATAATGGTTCTTGGTGCAATTACTAAATTATAGTAATAAAATGTTGATTGATCATGCTTAATTTTATAACATTCCAAAAGTTTTGCTTCAAAATATTTCCCCTGAGTAGATCCACAAGAATCAGCGTTATGATAGTTTATCATTGTTTCATTTAACTCTGTGCTGTTCCAATCTATCCATGTATATTCTTCTTTTACTCCTTTATTGCATGAACTAATTAGTAAGAATGATAATGAAATAATTAAAAAACATAGACCCTTCTTTATGGATATCCCTCCCATCATAAATAATTGAGCTATACATAGCTACCTAACACTATGTAATAATACAATAACTTAATTTGAATACATAATGCTAAAGCTATTATTATAAATAATACCATATATATCTAAACATGTAAAGATTTCCAAATTTGTTATAACTTACATAGTTGTCTTCAAAAGATGGAGCAGTATTAATATATTTTTTAGATTTTTGACAAACCATTAAATTATTGTACAAATATTTAATGGGGCCTCGCCAACATTTCCGACTTATCTATATTTTCTCGAATAGAATCGGCATACATAGCAGACTCCAACATTGTTGATATATAAGCAACGAGGAATGCTAAGCAGCAAAAAACTGTTTCCATATATAGGTATAAGCATTAATATTATATTGTGGTACGCCGTGTTGCTCCATAAATGTGGATTGTTAATCCACACGAAACTCTCCAACCTTCATGGTTGAACTGTTCTGCTAAATTCAGAGGTGTAATTCCTCTGCCACACAGAGTTGATGCCCAGGACCATAAGCCAAAATGGTCAGCAGTATGAGTGCTAATGCTCCCCAGTGCGGAAATATCTGTTAGTATTATCTGTACTAAGCGGGGTGAAGTTGTAGCCTGAAAAGCCTAAACCAGAGGCATGACATAATAAATGGCGCGGGCTTATTTAGGACATGATGAAGTATATGAATCGACTTTTAGGCTCCGTTAACTACAGCCAGCGAAAGCTGGAACCTCAGCGAATGTGCAGTTCACCCGCAATTTGAATTACTCAACTGGATTTTAGATAATCTAATGAAATACTAAATAACTGTAGCTTTGTAAAAAAGTTTACCATTTTGAAAAAAGTTTGACTGAGCCTTTCTGCGTAAAATAGACACGGTTTCGTGATAATATCTTTTAATTTCATCTAATTTAAACATCATGGATATTACTTGATATTATGTTAAATACTTACACCTAGTTATTGCATTGACCTGACTATATTCAAAATTATTTTTGATATACTTAAAATAGTTTTATGCAGCTGTGGCTTTAAAATAAGGTTTGATCACAATTTAAACTTAAAATTCAAGGTAATAGCTTAAACAGTAGAATATTATTTATTTTGATCAAACTTTATTATAAAAACTATTGGAGTCTAGTTGGCGGAATAAGAAATTTTAATCAAACTTTGTTATATAATTGAAATTATAAATTAACGAGTTTAGGCCATTTGGAAGGCATCTTTTGATCAAACTTTTTTTCAAACCTACACCTGTTGTTTTGTAAAAAAAAGTTGTTTACTGTACAAAAAAGTCGTTTACTGAATAACAAAGTTGTTTATTGAACAAGAAAGTTGTATATTAGACTACCTTTTGGCAATAATATAAATATATTCCCAGAAGGTGGTTTTTTATGAGCAAAAGAAATATGACATGGACTGCATGTATGTAAAAAACTCGTTCAACTCGCACCAAAGTCATTCAACACACACTAAAGTCGTTCAACAAAACCAGGTTAAAATGGGGGAGAAATCTCCTGTTTCAGCCTGGTTTCTTTATTTTTACTGAAAAATCAGAGAAAATGATTGAGCAAAAGAATGATCAAAAGCTGTCTCCATAAATAATCTCGAATAGTTCCCGAATAAAAACTAGAATTTATCCTTCATCTTTGCCTCAAACCTTTAACCTCAAGCCTTTCACCAACCCTACCTTCCAAAATAAAAAGGTTATAATTAGAATGAAAAACAGACTAAATCCTTGATTTTTTCATTTCCAAAAATATCTGAATTAAAAATCGGATCAAATATCTGAATCCTTCATGCTTTTGTTCCTCCAAATATCAGGATAAAAAGGGATTAAAGGTTGACTAAATGCTTGAAATTTAAAGGCTTAAAATAGTGTATTAATACTTTTTCCTGAAAAGCTAAAGTAAGAAAAGAAGGGGCGGAACACTTAACAGACCAGGGGAAATTAGTGATTAGGAATAAGGAAAAAGGTTAGTGTGAAAAGGTAGTGGGATCAAGTATTTGATCTCCTTAACTATCTGCCCAACATCTAAAAAACATAAAGAATAAAAATTGAATTAAAAAATTGATGATAAGTTTGAAAATTCCTTATTAGAAAACAGGATTTAGTAGCTTGGGTGAAGGATTGAGAATTAAGCGTTTAAGAGGATTAGAGATTGTAAAAATTGCTCGTATTAAAGGGTTGAAGAATTTGATATAGCCTGAAAAGAAGAGGGATTAGAAAGCATGAAAAAAAGTTAAAATGATATAAGGTTTAAAGATTGAGGCAATTTTGCCACAATGTTTTGAGATTAGAATAGAAAAGATAAAATAATTGAATTCAAAATTGAAAATTTCCTATCTCCTAATTCCTAATTTCTAACCCCTCTTTTGCACGACTTTGTTCTAAAAAATTGAGATAAAAATGGAATAAAAAAGGAAAGAGAAATGTGGCTTTTGAACGACTATAATAAAATTAGGTGAAAAATGGGAACGGTAGAATGCGGGTTTGAGGGGTGTGCGTTGAACGAGTTTGGTGTGGGATTACATCAACATCTACATATTTTATAAATTCATCAATAATAGTGGCAGACTTTTCAAGCCTTATTTCATAACGTTTTTCATAATAATCCTCATGCCCCTTGTATTGATCGCTAACTTCTTTTTCTATTTTATAAAGTTGCTCGCAAAAATTAAACCCTATTAGTGCTCTTGAACTTTTATATGGGTTTGAAGTAAGTGAGGGGATGGTATCAGACATTACAGACAGACTGCTTCCACAAATAGATGAGTGGCAGCACAGGCCTCTTTCAACAGTCTATCCTGTAATATTTATTGATGCGGTACACTACAACAATGTAATTAGGAAGCTTGCTGCATACATTATCTTGGGAATAAATGATGAAGGTATGAAGGAAGTTTTATCAATACAAATAGGGGAAAATGAGAGCAGTAAATACTGGCTTAGTGCACTTAACGAACTAAAGAATCGTGGAGTTAAAGATATACTTATTCTGTGTGCAGATGTGCTTACAGGCATAAAGGAATCAATAACTGTAGCTTTTCCAAATACAGAGTATCAGCGTTGCATCGTACATCAGGTACGTAATACACTCAAATATGTATCTGATAAGGATAAGAAGGTATTTGCAGCTGAATTAAAGACCATATACCAAGCTCCCAATGAAGGAACATGATATGAACGTATGGAAGCCATAAGGGACAAGTGGGAAGACAAATACCCTAATGCTATGAAAAGCTGGGTAAAAAATTGGGATGTAATCTGCCCGATATTTAAATTTACAGCAGACGTCCGCAAGGTGATTTACACAACTGATGCCATTGAAAGATTAAACAGCACCTATCGCAGGCTTAACAGCCAGAGAAGTGTATATCCCAGCGATACATCTTTGCTGAAATCCCTGTACCTGGCAACTTTTGAGGCTGCAAAAATGGAGCTTGCCATTGAGAAACTGGGGCAAGGTTTATGGGGAACTCTCAATCATGTACGAAGGCAGGTTTGAATAAATAATCATGCCTTTTTAAGAATAAAATTTCGTCCTTTCTATAAGGCGTTCTTGACATGCCCTAAACAATCTTTTATAGTGAAAACAAGGTGGACAACTCAAATATTGAATTGTTCCACCTTAAAAAATTATCACAGAAAGATAATTTACAGAAAAAACTTCACACTCTCTTTAAGATCGTACAACTTCAAGATAATTCAAAGTTGGTGTATATGTGTATGTATCACCTGTATATTCCCAGCCAAGATCTGGACGCATTATTATTCTTCTATACAATTGATATTTTGAAACTTGTATATCTTTATATATTAACAATTTACACGGTATATTTATGTATGGTGATGATATCCAAGTACCACTTGCACCTGTCTGACCTGGTGAAACACTCACACTAAGCATTTCATATGCAAAACTAACTGAAACCGAGACTTCATTTCCACCATCTGTCCAATAAAATCCACCTGGTGAAGCAAATGACGTGCCATTTACGGGCTGATTCGCTGCATATCCAATTCTAACCTTTCTATTTGTTTGAGTACCAACCAACACAGCCTTATATTCATAATCATTAGTCATAGGCAAATTTAACCTATTTAAATAAGAATCTATAGCCTTCTTTTCTTGTTTTACGATTTCTTCTCTAGGAATACTTATTATTACTTCTTTGCTCTCCTTAGTATCCCGATTTTCTTGTGCTGCAGCCATTGTTGTTGAAGCAAAAATCATGGTTAAACTTAAAATAATAGATACTAATTTTTTCATGAACATCATCCTCCCCTTTCCTAATTTCATATATTATAGTATAATAATAGCATATATATAATTTTTGTAAACACTTCCATCTGTTTACAAAATTGTTTACAGAAAACAAAAAATATTATCAATGTATAAGGGGATTTTAGATGCTAATAAAAAAAATTTCTAATGTATATGTAAAAATTATTTTTATAGTATTATTATTTTTGATGTTTACATTGTTAGTGTACAGGTATAATTTTAACAATCAAATAAATAGTTTACACGGCACTTATACATGTGAAAGTCTTCCTTTCACGTCTATTGTCTTTAATGAAAAGGACAATAATGCTTTTTATTACTACTACAAAGATTCAGAAGGGAAACAAATAGAAGATAAGGGTATTTATTCAAAGAAAAAAGATAACATATATATTATTAAAAGCAACATTTTTAATAATACTGAAATTATTCGTAATAAGAATAAATTTTTTATTAAAATTGATGGGAAAGAATATATCTTCAAAAAAATCAATAATACACCATCTATAATAATTTCTAAAACATCGTAAAAATATCTTTTGGTTCAACGATGAAATTAGTTGTATTTTTATGTGAAAATAGGCTTTATATAGTTAATTTTGATCAAACTTTATTACAAACCTACAATTGTTGTATGTAATCTCAAACTAGTTCAACCCGCACCAAAGTCATTCAACACACACTAAAGTCGTTCAACAAAACCAGGTTAAAATGGGGGGAGAAATCTCCTGTTTCAGCCTGGTTTCTTTATTTTACTGAAAAATCAGAGAGAATGATTGAGCAAAAGAATGATCAAAAGCCGTCTCCAAAAAATAATCTCGTCAAAAAGAAGAATAGTTCCAGAATAAAAACTAGAATTTATCCTTCATGTTTGCCTCAAACCTTTAACCTCAAGCCTTTCACCAACCCTTCCTTCCAAAATAAAAAGGCTAGAATTAGAATGAATAATAGACTAAATCCTTGATTTTTTCATTTTCAAAAATATCTGAATTAAAAATCGGATCAAATATTTGAATCCTTCATGCTTTTGGCCCTCCAAGTATCAGGATAAAAAGGGATTAAAGGTTGACCAAATGCTTGAAATTAAAAGGTTCTTAATAGTGTATTAATACTTTTTCCTGAAAAGCTAAAGTGAGAAAAGAAGGGGCAGAACACTTAACAGGCCAGGGGAAATTAGTAATTAGGAATAAGGAAAACGGTTAGTGTGAAAAGGTAGTGGGATCAGTAATTAATCTCCTTAACTATCTGCCCAACATGAGCCGCAAAGGGAATCCATAGGATAATGCAGTAGCTGAAAATTTCTTTAGCAACATGAAATGCGAATGCACGAATTTTTATCACTTTAAAACAAGAGCAGAAGCAAAGCAAGTTATATTTGAGAACATAGAAGTATATTATAATCGCCAGAGAAGACATTCAAGCTGCTGTTTGCTTCCGCCAAAGAGGTACAAGCATATGTTATTTTCAAAAGAAGCTGCATAAAACTATTTTAACTATATCAAAAATAATTTTGAATATAGTAAGGTTAATGCAATAACCAAATGTAAATATTTAACAGAATATAAAATAATACCTATTGTGTTTAAATGATGAAATCAAGAGATATTATCACGAAACCGTGTCTATTTTACGCGGAAAGGCTCACTTTTACAGAAAAGCAAAACAACATTCACAGATTATTGTTAAAATTACTAGGCTGTGGATGTTATTTTTCTATAGGGGTAAGTTATTGTCTTTAACTTTTTTGTTAAAAATTGTTAACCACTCCCTTAATAAATGTTATTATTATATTGGGAGGAGATGGGATGAAAAAATGCATATTAATACCCTTATTAGGAATTTTCCTAATGCTAACCTTTAGCTCCTGTGGGAATAAAGGTACAGAAGATCTGGATGCTGTAGCAGATAAGGCTGATGTTTCCAGCTCCAAGGTGGGTGAGGGGACAGAAGGCTTGGATACTGCAGCAGATAAGCCTGAGATCAAGGAGTTTGTAAATGAATATACCCCTGATGATGAGGAGAGCTTAATAAGAGGCGGCAGACTGGCAAAATACAATAATATTGTTGTATACATAGGGGAGGCAAGCGGGCATATATTCATGCAGGATTTGGAGTCTCAACAAATTACAGAACTGTCCAAGGATAGGCCGGATTCCATTTACTTTGATGGGGAGTGGATTTTTTATTCTCTCAATCGGGAGAGAAAGGGTATTTACAGGCTTGGACTGGATGGTTCAGTTAAAATGCTTTCTGAGGATCATACCCTTCAAATATGGATATACAACAAGGAGCTGTATTACACAAAACAGATAGGCTTTGACAGTATTAACGGAACGCCCCAGGGAGAATTATATAAAATTGATTTTGACGGTCAAAACAAAACCAAATTATTAAATACAAATATAAAGAACTACTTCAAAATTCACAATGACTGGATATACTATACCAGGCTTGATGATAGATCCCTTAACAGGGCAAAGCTTGATGGCAGCAATGAAACTATGCTGGCAAAGGGCCGCACATACATTCAACTTGTTACAGACAACTACATCTATTATACAGATTATAAGTATAAGAATGGAGAGGCTCTTCATATATTAAACCTGAGCAATGGGGATGATAAGGTAATAGGTCCTTGGTCAAGGGTATTAAAATATGATGGAAGGGTATTCATCCAAACTAGACCCTTCAACAAGGATGAAAATCCAGAGGATAACTTTTGGATCCTTATGTTTGATGAGGAAAAGGATGAAGTAGTAAAACTTTTAGAGCTAATTGATGCAGGCATAGATACCTTTATCACTGTAAAACATAATTGGGTGTACCTGTCTAATAATAGCACTACCTACAGAATAAACCTTGATGATACCTCAAGTAGGAAGGAGATAGTAGTTGACAGCGGCATATATTGGGTTTTTGGTGAGTATGGTTATTACTTTGATTATGGAGAGGGTACATTATCGGATTATAGTATCAAGAGGTTTGAGCTATAAGAACTGCGCCAAAGGGAGTTACAAGGGGCAGTTTTGAATATTTCTTAAAATGAAATATGCCTTGACCATATGAAAACATATTCACCAAGTTCCCAAGGCTTCTTGAAGGAAAAACCAGTTAGCAGGAACTCTGTCAGGAGGGGAGCTAAGTCCCGCAAATTTGCTGGACTTAGCTCCCCTTTTTACATATCACCATTTGTTAATTACTTTTTCAGCAAATCCCAGAAAATCTTTTATATAGATTTCCTTTCCACTGTCTAAAACAACCTTTCCGCTAAAATATCCAAACACCTGATGCTGAATTGATTTTAAAAGCTTAAAATCTGTACTTGAATTTCTGTCGATTACAGGCATAAAGTCCATCTCAAAACTGTTATCACTACTGGTAAATTTCCAAGGCTTCAGATAATCATCCTTAGGAATGTGGAATTCAATATCTGCAAGCTTGTGAGCTTTATTATTATAAAATATCATATTTTCAGTAGCCCTGCTTGTATCTCCAAAGCCGTATCCAATATTGAATCCAAAGGGGACACCTTCAGCCAATCCGGAGCCTGAGCCCCAGTACCAGGCATTTGAGTATGTCCAAACCCCCCTGCCCCAGTCCAAAACACCAAAGGAATTGTTATTATTAAACTTTAACTTGTCATCGCCAAAATATACAGTTCCCTCTGCACCCATGCAGTTGATTTTTTGATTATAATAAAATGCCCTTTTGTCTTCCTTAAATGGAGTTGCAATAACCATTGAATCTAAATCTAAAGGTTTGTTAAGTATTATCTCTCCCTTCAGTGTCTTGCCATGGCTGAAATTCTTATAATCCACCCTCAGTATCTTTTTGCTGCCTTCAACCGCAAATTGCATAAATATATCACCCTGGTTAATGCTTACATTTCCCGTTTTTGATGTTTCAGGCAGATGATATTTACCAAATGTAAACCCCTTCATATTTGTCCTTGTTATCTCCATCGGTTTGTTTAAATCCAGATAACTTACTGAAAGAAGTCCCATATAACTGTTATCCGCAATGGTAAGGGCAATCCCTTTTTTACTTTCGTAGTTAATAATGCAATAATAATCCCATTCCTTTATTCGGTACCCGGATGCCCTAATTGCACTTCTTCTATACTCTAGTAGCAATTCCTTTGCCCACCCCGGATTAGTAAGTGCCCCATCGGAATTCAAAAGAGGGCCCTTCTCAATAATTTGGTTTTGCATTCTCTCTCACCCCACTTTTAATAAAAAAGATATATAATAGTTTGGCTAACTAACAATATATGCTTCCTTTGTTAAAAACTGCTTTGACTTCAGGTATTGAGGTATATTTTTTTCCTCTCCATTTATGGTTATATTAGCAAATTTGTTTCTGATCTCAAGCATGTACACATTATTGTCATAGGAAAGCTTTCCAATGCATCTAAGCTTTATCTTTAAGCTGTCATCCAGTTCACTGATATTAAACAATGTAAGGAACCTCTTGCACCTTCCCTTGAATGCCTTTTCAGGATCAAGATTATCTATTTCAGTATTGTCAAATGTAAAGTCGATATTCAGATATCCATCCTCTGCATATATGTTTGATTTGCAGAACTCATTTATGTATTGTCTGTTCTGGTTTGCCCTTGAAATACGTGAGAATTCTTCAAGTTCATCTATGAAAGTAAGGAAGGAGGAATCATCTATGATATCCTTCATTTGAAATCCTTCACTGGTGTGGTCTGTAATTGCTTTTAGTATGGAAGAAAGTATGTTATACTTTACAAAATTCATTTTTGTAAGCCTAAGCCTACTATAATCTATATAACTGAATTCCTTATTGTTAAACACTGCAAGTTTTCTGAACAGGAGAAATGCACTCATTATACCATGCTGGTAGTTCTCAAAATCCTTGGAGTATCTCATATGTCTGTCATAATTAAAAAACAGCTGCATTGAAATATGTAAAGTAGACCTGATCGCTTCTTTTTCTTCTTCTGTCAGGTTCGACAGGGTTTCCTCGTTTATTCCTCCAATAAAACCATTCTCGTTAAGCTTGAACAATTTTAAAATTAATTCATCTGCTGCCCTGCTCTCTCCAGCTGAAAAATTAAAGCTGCAGCTGATTAGATTCAGAAAATCCTTTATAAAATTGTCATGCACATCCGTATAATTAAAATCAAATTCACTAAAGCTTCTTATTCCAAAGTGGGGCAGTATGTTTTTTATATTTTTATTTATAGAGTTTATCTTTTTTATTGGATATCCCAGGTCATGAGTTAAAGCAGTCAAACATCTCATAGAATCGCTGCAATTTTCAAATTTAGTAATCATATCTCCTAAATCGGCCATTTCCTTTAATACATCCATATGCTTGCTATTTTTAATTGCCTCGCATGTTTTTTTAAAGCCGTCATTTTCACTTCCATATTTTCCGCAAACATGCTTGAACTCATCATTCCTGATAATATACTCCCCTAAAAAATATACCCATAAGCAGTGCATCGTGTGGTCCCTGTAAAAGGAATCTGATGCAAAAATAAGCTCCTCAAAATTAACATACTCATCAAAATATCCGAACAAATCATCATAGCCCCTTCTGTCCGGGTCAATAAAGCTCAATGATGCCTCAAACAAAAGCTTCCAGAGGTTTTTACATATCCTTATTTTGTTATGCATCTCCTCTTCATCCCTTAGCTTTAAAATTTCACATTGAATATCATCCTTATACCACTGCTTGTTCTTTAAAAACTCAATAGAATCTCTTTGGATTTCTTCAATGTAAAAATCTAATACTTTTCTTTCGTTAATGCTTTCCATAAATCCACCCCATCTGTACCCAATTTACTATTAAATTATACTATTGAAATCACTAAAATTCCATACTTTAACATAAATTTTGTGAATTTAACTATGAAAAGGGGACAGTTCTTTATATTTTATAATATTGAAATATGAAGAACTGCCTCCTTTATTATAAAATGGGTAGTGCCTATTTTTTTTGTAATATGCTACTTTTGTTTACATATGCAAAGGATTCCTATACAGAAGATGGAATCTTGCTGGCAGCTTCCTCTGACGAGCAGGCAAGAAAGGCTGTAGAATTGATTGGGGATTGTGAGTTGATTGAATTAACTTCAAATCATGATATTCACCGTTTTAATGCCAAAGTATTCATTGAGGCTGTTAATCGTCTTAAATAAGAGGTGCCATGGGCTAGAGGGAGGAGTTCCACTCTTCGGTCCATGGACCTATAGTAAACTTTGCCCCAGAAACTTGTGACGTAGCAGGCACTATTTCGCTTTGGTTTTCATAACATGATAGGAGGAAATGAAATTTAGGAGGTTAAAATGACCAATTACAATTATCACACTCCAAATCAGTATGCGGGTCCCGCTTGTTATTTTTGTTGTCCTATGATGCAAAAATACTACAGGGACTATCAGCCAGAAAATCCACCAATGTATAGAGAATACATGAATGGGCATTCCAATTATAATAATAATATTCAAATGTCAAAGCCAGAAATAAACAAGGTTGTTAACATGGTAAAGAAGGACCAAATGAGTTTACTGCAAGGTATTCAAAAGTTTATCGCAGATACTAAGTTACTGAATTATTTACTGGCAGCTCTCATAACCTATATCTGCAGAAATTATAACAAATACAAGGATGTTATCGATGAAAAAACAGATGAACTGGTGGAAGACATGAAAAAAAATCTCCCATGGGTATTCGACATATTGGCAATATTTGATATTACTCCGGAAATGGTAGACGATTTTTTAGACAATACAATCAAGTCAACTGTAATGGGTATTAGAAAACTTCTTCCTAAAGAATATTAAAGTAGATAAAAGGGGGTATCATAATGGTATCTCCTTTAAGATCG
>JBEQBT010000025.1:0-20864 GCA_041639705.1 Clostridiaceae bacterium
TCTATTTATATTTTTACAGACGCTGCTAAATCCATTTTCGATCCATCTGAAGAAACCTGCTGTACCGTTCATAAATTTATATTTAACTTCTCCTGATTTTAATGGCTTGGCAATATAAACCTTACCGTTTATGCTTTTGCTATAGTCTCTCTGATAAACAGACATGGCTGAAATTATTGTCTCCACAATACTCTTTGCCTTATATATGTTAATGTTTAGTAATTTCATAAGTTCACTTACAAGTCCATCTTCCCCATCTATATCATAAAACTTATCTTCCCGTGTGGACCTATTTACGATGGCTTTTATTGCGTTCATATATTTTTCATAGTTCTGCAAATAGTTATTTTCAAAGTTAATATTAATACTTAAGGCTGGCCTTATACTGTCCTTATATTCAAATGCTAATTCTGAATCCTTTGTATAAAGCATATATTTAAATTTAGGAAATGAATATTTCATATTAAAACTATGTTCCCAAATTTTCTTTAGATTCACAGAACAAATATTCATTGGACCATCAACTTCACTTAATACCAGTCCATATTTCATTATTATACTTTTCTGAGTAGATTGATCTATCCTAAAAAATCCCATTTCAAAAAGTGGTATTGGCCTTACATGAAAAGGTGAAAAAGAGAACCTTCTCTCAAAGTCCTTCTGAATTAACAGCATAGCAGTTTTAACCTTATTTATGCCGTCATCCTCATTAAAAAATGGATTTTCAAATATATGTGCAAAACTTTCAGCATCCACTAGCATTTCATTTCTTTTCTTTGTAATTCTTTTTCCCTGGCTATTCTTAATGTTTTCCTGATGCAGTTCATAAACCTTACGTATTACTTCTACTAGCTGATATTCCTTAATTTGAGATAATCCATGTAGTCTATTTATATGTTTAAAGTCATTTTTCATAAATTTATAGTATGCTTCTCCAGTTAAACCAGGTCTTCTTGCAGCTCTTCCTATTTCCTGAACGTAATCACATACATTACCTGTTGGTGCAAAGTGTGCAACTATTTCGATGTCATCTATATCTATTCCCATTCCAAATGCTTTAGTTGCCAACATAATTGGAGTTTCTCCATTTAAAAACTTTTTATAGTTTTCTTCCTTTTCAAAGGCTTTCAATTGTCCATGATATCTTGAAATATACTGACTGAAATCTTTAACTATGCTATACTGATAAAATCTTTCTATTAACGCTACAGTTGGAAAATATATTAACATTTTTTTAGTTAACATCATTGCATAATCAGTTTTCTCGATAAGCTGATTAAATTTCTCCAATTCATATTCCGTTTTTTGTGTAATTAGCTCTGCCTTATCAATGTTGATTTTTATATCATCCCTTTTAACAAATCCAAGATAAGTTATTGGATCTATCATTTTTAAGCTTTGTATAGTCTCTTCATACATATTTTCAATACCACCATAAATGGCAGTTGCTGTAAAAGTGGCCACAACAAAACCCATTCCTTTTTTCTTTAGCTGAGCTTTTTTAATTTTGTTCAAATGGTCACCTAGATACCAGTAGTCTGGCCTAAATTGTTTACCCCAGGTGGTAACAATATGTGCCTCATCTATTACCATTAGTCCTAGTGTTCTCTTCCCAATGATTTGTTCTAAGTCACTTTTACTTAAAAGTGACTCCGGAGAAATATATAGTATGTGGCATTTATTATCTGTAATATCATTGATTATTTCCTGTTTTTGAATTGGTGAAATATCTGAATTTATAGTACGTGCAAAATTGTAGTTATGAAGCTCTAGATTATTGACTTGGTCCTTCATTAACCCTATCAAAGGAGAAATAACTATTGTAAAAAGTTCATATTTTTCTGCAAGGTAAATAGCTGGTATCTGAAAGATAGCTGACTTTCCTGCTCCTGTTGGTGCAGTCATAAAAATATCTCTATAGTCTTTTTTCTCTATACATTTTTCAGTTTCTTCTACTATATTAGTGATGATATCCCCCTGTGTAATTTCTTCTATCACTTTTGACTTATTGTTTAACTCATTCATATTATAAACTTTTATCTTTTTAAAACTCTCATGTCCCCAATAAGTTTTTAATATATTTAAAAATTCTGGTCTTATATTAGATATTACTCTGTTTTCAGCAACCAATCCAATTTTAATATTTATACTATTTTCCCAGATAGCTTTTAAAACCTGAAGCTTGTCTTCAAGCAGCATTTTGTTTATACTTGTATTTTTCTCTAATATATAGACTTCCTTAACTTTCTCATAAATTATGCTGTCTAACATTGATATATAATCATCTTCATCGATTATCTCAAAACATGAACCATAGTCTTTAACATTTTCCTTTTCAATAGTTGCTACATCTTTCTCAAACATTTGAACTATTTTTTCTTTTTCATCAGAAATTATGTTGTTATAAGTTACATAATATCTACCTTTTATGAATTTAATATTCCCATATATAGAGGTCAAATCACTTATATTACCTATTTCATATTTATCCCCTTCCTTCTCTTCGTCATAATGATAAAGAAGAGCAATTAATTTTTCATTTGATATTCTAACTTGAAGAGGATAGAAATTAATAAACATATTGTTTTCGATAATTATTACATTTTTATATTGCATGAGTATTATTTCATAAAGAGCCAAATATTCATCATAGGTAATTATTTTCCTACTGCCTTGAACTATTTTCATAAAGTATCCAAGTTTATTCTCTAATAACTCATCCATATCAGCTGTAATTTCTTCATCATATAATGTAATATCTATGCCTTTTAAAACTATAATAGTTGAAGTATCATCCATATAATCTTTAATTTTGTTTTTTACATATTCCTTTGTATCCATAATAAAATATCACCCCTATATAAAATCTTTTAATTTCTTTGATCTTGAAGGATGTCTTAACTTTCTCAAAGCTTTTGCTTCAATTTGTCTTATTCTTTCCCTTGTTACCTTAAATTCTTTCCCAACCTCTTCCAGAGTTCTTGCTTTACCATCATCCAAACCAAATCTCAACCGAAGAACTATTCCTTCCCTTGCCGTTACAGTATCTAAAACATCCTTTATAGCTTCTTTTAGTGCCTTACTTTCAACTATGTCCTCTACTGTAGGATTTGTTTCATCTACTACAAATTCTCCTAACTCGCTATTTTCATCTTCCCCTACAAAGCTGTTTAATGAACTTACAGACATTATATTTTCAGCTATACCAAGTATTTCTTCAAATTTCCCCCTACTTATTCCATTCTCCTTAACAATTTCATATATTTTTTCTTTTGAACAATCTGGATGTTCTCTAAAAGCCCTCATCAATTTATTTACTTCTTCAAAGCAATGTACGGGAATTCTTATGGTAAATCCGTAATCTGGAATACTTCTAAGTATAAATTGGTCTACCCACCAAGCAGCATATGTTGTAAACTTTGCTTCTTTCATAGATTCAAACATTTTTGCAGCTTTCATCAGCCCCATAACACCATACTGTAATAAATCATCCTCATCAAGTTTATGCTTGTATGCGTTTCTATATTTTTTCACTCTACTCCACACAAAATTAATATTTTTACTCACAAGTGCTTCTAAAGCTAGATCGTTTCCTTGCTGATATATCAAACATAGTTGCTCATTTGTAAGCTTGTCTATCTTCTCAGTATGTTTTTTATTTTCAAATTCCGTTGGGCTATTTAGATTTTCTTTGCTTACATTATAATAATCTATTTCAATATTAGATTCTATTAAAACGTCAATAACTTCATATTGCTGATGTCTGCTAAACATAACAAATAGTTTATTAAAGTCTTCCTCACCTAGCATACCCTGATCATTTAAATAAGGTTTTATCCTTTTAAGTATATATTCCTTATTCATTATAATTCCCCTTATAATTTTATAGTTTGGCCAAATATATATAAATTTTAGTATTTTTAGTCAAATGCAAATTGACCTCATATTCACTTCATCAATGGAAATAAAACAAACTTTATATATAAATACCATACTCACTGTAAATTTCATCTATAAATCTTCTAATTTCTTTTTTTAATTTCTCTATTATATCCTTATTTTGAGCTTCATTGACTCTATTAATTATATCCTTCTGTTTTTTTTAAGATGGTAATGGTATTCCCATCTCATTTAAGGCTTTTTGCTTTAGTGCATTTACTATGCTACTTCCACCAATATTTAATTCTACTTGCTCCTTTGACCATTTACTTTTTAAAAATATTGCCAACCAAATAAGGTTATTTTTAACCTTTCCAAACTCATGTTTTTGCTCTGAGGTTTTTGTTTTTAATGTAGACAGGTATTCTTGCATAACTTTTCCTAATAGCATAACTAATACCTCCTCGTATATTATTATTTTCGCAAAGCTTGGATTACAATATTTCAATAATAGTACTTATGCCTTTTACAAAATCCTGTTTTCCTCCATTAGATGGATGTCTCACTTTTTTATGCTCTAGATTTATATTTGATATGCTTCTATCTGCATTATTACCAACTGCAATTATAGTTTCTATATTAAATATGTTAATTATCTCTTTTAAAAAACTTAACCCTATTTCCAATTCTGTTATACTTGGAGTTCTATTTTTATTAACTATATTTGGTCGGTGAGGATGAAAAGGAAATGCATTCCAAAGAAGTGGTATAATTTTTAAGTCATTAATTGTCTCCCAAACTATAGTTGCACTTTGTTCCTTTTTAATTCTATTGTTTTCTTGAGTTTTCTTATAACCACGGCCCATTCCAAATAACGAAGTATTCTTCTTTAGAATATACTCACTTGTAAATGGAACTCCACTAAAACGACACCCATTATATCCTGGTGCTTCACCAACAAGAAGTATTTGTGGATTAATTTTTATCATTTGATTGAGGTAAATTGATAAATTATTTCTTCTAACTTCATTATGTACTGAATCATATGAGTATTGGTTAACAACATTAACCATGTTTTTTGTAGATGCTAATTTGTCTATAAAAGAGTTTAAGTCATTATTCATTAACCTCTCACCTCATTATTTCCTTATAATTACATTATACAATTATTTCATAGGTGTAGCCTTTAAAATATATTTTTATGGTTACACCTATCTTTATTTTATAATTATTTAATAGACACATCCCTTTATTTAAATATAAAATATTTACTCATCATCTCCACAAATCAAATCCCCTATAATTCTAGTTATGGTCCTAGGTTTTGCTAGAAATTCCAGGGTGCTAATTTCCTTCATTCTCCCAGCACCTGTTATCCTAATTTTATTATCTTCAACCCTTATAACAGCTCCTGTAATATTAAACCAGTTATCATTAGATCTATCTAGATTTTTATTATCCGTTTTCACATCCACTGTTCCTATAAGTCTTTTCAACTCCAGATATAATCTATACTCTACTTTGTCTTTAAAACATAGCTCAGGCAAATATTCAGCATTCTTCAGAAGCTGCATATTTGTATATATATGTGATAAAACTCCATATTCTTTAGGTTTTATAACCCTGTCAAGCAGCTTCCATTCTTTCATTTTGAACCTGATATACAGCTCATCAGAATCCTTTGGTATTTCAGTTATTTCTCTTCTCTTTACTAGTTCCCATAGGTCTATTTCTCCAAAAAATAAAATACCAGCAGCATTTGTAAATTCTTTTTCTGATTGATATAATGCAATATACTTAAAGTTAACTCCTCTTGTTTTGATATTTTTATATGGTATATGATAAAAATTATACTGGATAACTATCTGCAGTTGTTCCTTATTTCTCAATGAGCCTACTAATACATTCATTTCATTAAAATCAATATTTTCAATATATTCATGGATTCCTTTTGGAAGGGTAGTTTTTTCAAAGGCAGATTCTGGTGTGTTCCCTATTAGTTCGTCCAATAGTCCTTCAACTAAATGGGTTGAGCTTGGTAAAAAAGGCAAGCCTCCTATATTAACTTTACTAATACTTTTATAAAAATTATGTTCCACATACTCTTCCTCATTATTGTATGGAAAGAGAATATATGCTCCAAACATGGTTCTCTCAAAATCAGGTCTATCAGATGCATTATGTACAATTGCATCCCTGTATCGATGCATTGTATTTATATCATCTTCTTCAGGTCCAGGTAGTTCATAATTTGTTTTATAGGTTGTTCCATCTAAAGCTGGATTTATTCTATATTTCGCATCAAATATATATTCATATCTAATCTTTGACCTTTCCTTTTCGAGGGAGAGAACATTATCCGGTCTTTGAGCAATTGTTGGCAAATTTCCTATTTGAGGGTTATATACCAGTACAAACTTCTCACCTTTAGCAGGATTTTCATATATAACACTTGCTTTTCTGCCCTTGGTTAGTGTTACAAACAATCCTCTACTATCAACTTTTATTAGGTCTTGTTTCAAAAGCTTATACTTGTTTTTAAGTAGTGAATTCAATTTTATAAAGCACCAATATTCATATAAGACTGCAAGATCCTTCATCGATAGTTTAAAAACTTCTCCATTTAATGAGAGTCCTTTTATCAACATTAAATAATATTTATATACATCTCTATAACCAGGTGCCAAGTTTAGAACAAGCGAAAGACTATTTAATGTATATAAATCACCAACTTCTCTAAGAAAGCTAAATTCAATTCTTTTTTCAATCTCTTTTTTCATTTTTTCAATATTGCTTATAATCTCTTCATCTGTATTCCTTTTAAGCTTTATATAATTTTCTTTTACATCAGAAAGCTTTTTTAAAATGGATTTTAAAATATATTTTATAAATCTATTTTCAAATGTATCAAAAGATATGCTCTTATTTACAACCAATGCTTTATTAGGTAGGTATCTCCCCTCTTGTAATACTAAATTATAAGGTTTCTTTTCGAGCCACTTTATTGTTGCCATACTGCTCTTTTTTATTTTGTGAAATGGAACTACATCGCTTTCCTGCTGGAGTATATGGTGAGGAGCTTTTAAAATAATATCTATTGAAGCTTTTAACTTATCAAAAATAATATTTATAATACTAAAAAACTCTGTAAGACTATTGCTTACATTTTCATTTAAACTTGACCATAAATATGTTTTCTTAAGGAAATCAAATGCAAGATTATAAATTTCATCGTTTACATCTCTTAATATGTTTATATAGTCCTCCTGGTAGTCAATTTTAGATGGAAATACTTCAATGACGAATTTAATGTATTCTTTGTTATCAACATATATCTTAAACTCTGACATTCCTATCTCAGAGCCAAAATTAAGTACTCCTGTTAGTATTCTTTTTGATTTTCCTACATAGCTAACCTTTTCTCTGATTAGGTTATTGTCATGCCATAATGTTATTTCGCTGTCATCCTTGCTCTCAATAATTACTTCATAGTTTTGATATTCATAAAATAACGGATTAGTTTTGAAGATATTATAGCCAATGCAATCATCATATTGCTCCATGCTTTGCTGACTTGTTGAAAATATCCCAGCTAAATATTCTTCTTTGCAGCTAATAGATAAATTTGAAATATTATCCCTGGTTTTAGTAAAAACATCTGCCTTTGGATGACAAGGTTTCCCCTTAATTATTAAGTCAAGTCTTTCAGTACTAATATATAGGATTTCCCTTTCTTTACAGCCAATAAGAGGTGAAGCCATCCTCTTCAAACCTCCTCATCATAAATGCTAATTTAGAAGCAGACTTTATATATGGAATTTTAGGATTGTCTTCTATGTATTTAAACATATCTTCATTTACGCCTGAATTCTCATGGTTAAAGTTTTCTACTTGATTATTTATGCATATTTTGAATAGGTCAATAATAGCTCTCTTAATTGGTGTACTGCTTCCTTGAATTCTAGGAAGTATTTTTTGTAATATTTCATTATCTAAAGCGTTATGAAACGAAGATAAATCATTTTCTTGACTGTAAATTGTATAGTAACATATCTCATCCCTTATTCTATAACCAAAATGAAGATTTGAATTCATCAGCTTCTCATTTATACTTTTTAGAATAACTATAACTCTATTTACTATTTCTTCATATTTCCCGCAGTTATCGAGCCTTAAAAACTGGCCTTTGAAGAATTCATTATTTAGCTCAATTGGATCTACCTCTAGATTTTTATTAAAATTGTAATCAAAATCAACATAGGAAAATTCAATTGTATTAGCTCTATCCAAAACCTTTTTACTAAATGGGAATGTAGTCTCATCCATGTTAACAGTTCCAATTATATAGAGATTTTCTGGTATATATATGTTTTGATAGATGCTCTTAGCTTCTTCATCATCTCCAAATAACTCAACTGATATTAGCTTGTCTGTTATTATTCTTTCTCCATCCCATGTTCTTGTTTCCATTACAGATAATATGTCACTAAAGTAATATTCAACCCTAGCTAGATTCATTTCATCTAGGCAAATAAAATATGGATTTTCAATATCATCAATGGCTTTGTTTATAAAACTTGTAAGTACACCAGGATGAAATTCTCCATGTAAATCCCTATAACCCAACAAATCTGTGGCATCAGACCAGTCTGGTTTTACTGGCACTAGTTTATATCTACCATTTTTTGAGTTAGCACCAACTGCTTCAGAAAATAGCTTAACTAATTTGCTTTTTCCAGTCCCTGAAGTCCCAGCTAGAATGACAAAAGGTTTTGATTTTAAGGATAGATAAAAGTTCTTTATTAGGTCATCTTCATATGTAAAGCCTTTGCTTTTAATATAAGCAGATATTCTGCTTATATTTTCTTTTACACTCATTGTTTCATCTTCCTCTTTTTCTATTTCTGGATCTTTTGGTTTTTCAGGTTCTATCTCTTTTGAATCTTTACTTTCAAATATTGTGTAGTACTTCTGATATATTTCAACCATTGCCTTCAGATCATCAACTAATATTTCATCCTCTGGCATTTGGCCTGCTTGATACTCTTTATAAAAAATACAGCCTTCTTCGTAAAATTCACTTCCTGTTTCAATATTATTATCTGCTTTAAAAATATCAGTTTCTATTTTAGAGTGTATATTTTCAGCAATTTCATGCATTTTCGCAATTGTTTCTTTTTTACCATATTGTTTATTAAGTTCTGTTGCACCATTAAGAAGGGTTAGATATAATCTTTTCATGTCACTTGAGAAAATATATGCTATGTATACACCCTTTTGAGTTGTTGTTGTTATTCTCTTATCTAGTATTGCAACCCAAGGAACTATTGCCCAGTTTCCCTGACCTACAGACCCATTTACCTTGTAAATTGAATTATCAATAAAATCATAGACAGTTATTTGGCCTGTTATTTCATTTCTGATAAGTGCACCCATTGGATTATTTGCAAATTGCTGTGAAGTTCTAGCTTCATAATAGTTATTTAATACTTGCTCAAAATGTCCCTTTAATATATTCATCTTATTTGTTTCACCTGCCCTATTATCGACTCGTGTGCTAAAGTAATAACGAATTTTCTTATAGAGTAATTCCAATAGGTTTTCTTTATCATTTTGGGTTATCTCCTTATATAGCTCTGAGTTAAAACAATAATATTCCTCACCATTAATCAATTCAATATCAATATAATTTTGTTTATGAAACGAATCATAGGGATTATCCCTAATAACTCCGATAACTTGTGTAATTGTTGATTTTTCAATGTTTTGTATTGTACTCTCTACATCGGAATCTGGTTCAAGTCCTTTTTCCTTCCTATCCTCATAGAATTGTTTAAATTTCCTCGCTACATCTATAACCTTTGCTTTTCCTGAGGAACTTTCAAGCTCTAGTAAACTTTTAAGAAATATTAACTTGTATGATCTAGAATATTTTGCAAGGCTGTTTTCTGAGCCTATATAATTAAAGAAATCTTTCTTAATGTCCATTTAAAGTACCCCCACATTATATGATTCTTTTATTGTATGCTACATATATTTTTTATTAATTCTAGTTCATCAGTTGTAATTTGCTCTCCATTTAACTCATTCTCCTGCCACATTCCACTTTCTCTAATTCTTTGAATAGGAGAATTCAAACCAAGCCAATTGTTTGATGGCCTACAGCTCTCACAATGTGAAATCGTTGATACTAGTTTAGCTTTAAGCTTTAGCCTATAATCCTTGTCATCGACTCTTATAGCACAAAAAGAAAAGTTTTCTTTTACATAATTGCTAATTTCTCTCTCTATGCTTTTCTGATATCCTTCATTCATTAACTGGCTATACTTTTCCTTATTTGTTTTTTGACTCATATCTATTTCCCAAAGTTTTGCATATGAATTCTGTCTTACATTTAGAATGCATCTACCTATGTTTTTCCTAAAAATACTACCATCTTTACTCTCATTAATATAATGCTGTTTAAGCCTAGACATTAGATTGTTTTGAGAGCTGTGAGTTCCTACCATAACAATCCTATCCTTGCCATGTGCAGTTTCTCCATTTTCAAATATAAAAAATATCCCGTTCTGGGGAAGGTTAATATCTTTGGACGGAAAATAAAATCTTGGTTGAGTACTCATTAACTCGTGCAGTTCTTCACAATTTGTACTCATTTTGTTGCCTCCTTCAGAAATTTAAGCTGTCTTCCTATGCCAAGTCCCACCATAGGTATTTTATAATTATTAATTTCTGGTATTAAAAACTTCCTATATTTTTCACCTGTAAGAAATATAAATTCATCTTTTTCTAAGTCTGTTTTGCGCTTTAAACTGCTAAGTACTTTTTCAGACCAAGCCTTGATTTCTTTTACTGACTTAGAATAAAGTGTTTCATTATATGTATCTATTTCGTCCTCTAATCCTAAAAGTCCATATTTTGCTGAAAGAATGAATATCTCATCTGGATTTAATGACATAGCATATTTGATATTATATTTAAATAGTGTGCTTGTATATAAATCCATTGCCTTTGCCTTGTGGGATAATTTCTGACTTACACAGGATATCAAAACAACTTTTCCCATGAATGAGCCTCCAATTTATTAAAATAATGCTTCTAAGTTAGTATTCGAAATAAGTTGTGAAAATCCTACTATTATTCCTAAAATTTAACTCTATTTTTATATTATTTTATAATTTATTAAAAAAGGCTACATTTTTTGATACATATTGTGCAAATAATGTAGTCTTTTTATTTAAATTTTATTACTCTTCTTTATTCTTCACACTAACCAAAAACAGTTTTTTCTCAAATCCACCTCTTTTCTCCACCTTCTTTACTCTAATATCATCAAATTCCTGCTTACCAACACCTTTATGCTTTGCTATGGCATAGATTATTTCTGTAAGGTCAGCAAGTTCCTCAACTTCTCCTGATTCGTAATATTCCTTTAGCTCTTCTCCCAGCTTTTTATTTAACTCCAGAAGGTATTCTTCATTACTTAATGTTTTTATTTCACACTCATTTCCATCTGCTCTTATTATTTCTGGTATTCTATCTCTGACTAGTTTATTGTAGACTATCATTTTCAGTCTCCTTCTCTTTTATCTATCACTAGAATTATTTTAATTAGCATAGTTATTAATCATTTCTTTTGCCTCTGCTATTATTTCTTCCTTTAGCTCATTCGGTTCAAGCACTTCAACCTGACTGCCAAAGCTTAAAACCCACTTTAGAATCTCTGTTGTCATTGTTGTCTCTCTTTTGAAAATTATCTCACCATTACCACATTCCTCAATAGAATCAGCTTTATCTGCTTCATATTCTTTAATAAACCTTGCCGCTGATTCTTTAAATTTAAGTTTTATTGTTATTTTGTTATTTCCAGAAAGCTTATCAAATCTGGTTTGTTTAAAATTCTCGTAAAAATTCTCAGGTCGAATGAATTTCTTATCCGTTTTATTAAGATTCTTTATTCTTGATACTCTTAAATCTCTAATCTCATTTCTAAGGTGACAATAGCCTATTAGATGATAGCAGCCTTCCTGAATTTCAAGAAAGTATGGATCAAATTCTCTTTCTGTTATTTCATTACTGTTAAAGGAATAGTATTCTAAATAAATAGTTTCTTTGCTGGATATAGTATCCCTTAGTATATTTAGATACTCTGGGTTAATATTCTTTTCATTGTAATTTACTGAATTGTTTACCTTGAATACTTCACTGAGTGTATTTACATATGCTCTATTGACCTTAGGCGTTGAAGATATGATCCTATCAATAAGTCCTAATGCTGTTGCACCTGCATCAATATGAGAATAGGATTTCAGCATCTCCCTTGTGAAATGCAATGAGATTAGTTCCATAATTGTAAAACTGATATTTTGTACACTGTATTTATTTGCATAGTAATAGGTCCTATGATTTTTCTCCTCTTCATATACGAAAAAATTGGCTGTAATATAATCTATATCACGCTCTATAGTCTTTCTGCTGACATCAACACCTATATTATTTAGACTGTTCATAATATCTTCGATAGTATAACCCCTTTTATTTTCTGAAAGCAGGGAAAGGATGTATATCTGTCTTTCTACCTGTGATACATCAGCCATATTAGTACCCCCTAAATATTATTTTTCATTTTCTATTACAAAGCCGCTCCAGCTGTCTGCATATTGAAGCAAAAGTGTTAATGGTTCTTCATGGGTTGCACAAGAATGGTTGTCTTCAACATATTGGCCATCATGGTATACAATAGCTTGTACTTCTTCCTCTGTTAGGCTGATATAATTTAGTGCCAGATAGATGCTTCTTATTGGGACACTAAGATATACCAGATCCTTGTTAAATCTATATGGATATTCAGGTTTAAAACCATATCTTTTTTGTTTTTCAGTTGGTTCATTTATCAAATATTGCGGATTTCCTGGCATTCCTACCTTACCAAGGTCATGGAGCAGAGCAGTAATTGCACAGGATTCATCACTTATTTGAGGTGCTAATATATTTTTTATTTTATGCATTGTCTCTGCTACATTCACAGAGTGCTCAAGAAGACCACCTTCATAGCATAAATGGAATTTGGTGCTGGCTGGAGCTTTCAGCCAGTCTGTTTCATTTTCCAAAAACTCAATAAGCATATTGAATTCTTTTTTTCTTTCAACAACTAACTTTTTTATATTATTATATCTTTCTAATATATTGTTTTTCTCCATAATTACCCCTCCAAACAGTTTATATACTAATTATATATCTCCATATGGACAGGTAATGGGTGGCTATATTGTTAATATTCGCAATTTTATGGAAAAATCCTGTTAAATTTTTATTTGAATTAATTATTTTACAAATTAAGATCCTTCACTACGTTCAAGAGACATGGATGACAAATAAGTATAAAAAAACCTCCCTGTCAATCGACAAGAAGGCTGTAGCTTTAAATTACAATTTCCGCTTATCGTTCTGGCTGGACCACCTTGCACCTGGCAGGTTGGTATAGGGTCATAGAGCGCAGTCTCTACCCTAACTCTTGATAAAAAGGTCATCTATTAAGTTGTAGTACAAGTATGACACATTTTTCACTAAAAATTCAATGGCAATTATATTTTTGTTGCCATGCCTAGTCTTATATAATATTCCATTACCCTCTTCTCAAACTCACTATCATCTTCCTCTACATATCCTTTAAATTTTAGTTTCCATTGTATATTTAATTCTGATGCTAGGTTTTCATATCTATATGCCTGTTCTTCTAATATATAGAATTCATCTCCGCCTTTAGGATATCTCTTCTTGTAGTCGTCTCCCAGAGTCCTTTGTTGAACCCAATGTATCATTTCGTGGAATAATATATTAGTGTCAAATTTTCTCATAAATATAGTATTATAGAGCTTCCAATAAACTGCCTCGCCCCTCCATTCAAACTTTACATCAAATATAATGGGGTTTGAGTAAATATGAATATGAGGCAGGCATCCTTTACAGAGTCCATATTTCTTTATTTTCTTAAATTCCGGGCAGATAAAGGGAAGTACTTTAATAAAATCCCTGGGCAGATACTTCATTCTGTAGTTTTCTGCAATAATCATACTTCTCCTCCTTTTAATGTTGACTTTGCATCTTCAAGCCATTCTAAATATATGCTGTATTTTCCATTTATATTTCTGTCAAATAGCTCAATCATACCCACGTATATATCTCCATTAATACCATCAATAGATATGAATTCTCCCTCAGAAATTCTCGAGCTGCCAATTATAAAGCATCCATTTAAATCCTTTAATATGGATATTCTGCAGCTAGACAGGCAGCATATGTCTTGAAGATATGCTGCAATACCTATGGGTGAGGTTTCTGATTCGCTTGTCAATATTCCGTCAATAAATCTTAAATATTTAAACTTCTCTTCAGATAATTCATCAACAACAAGAATTACCTTATCACCATTAATTTTGAGGAATCGTGCCTTTTCTGGTGAAAAGCATACTCTTCCATATGCTGTTCCTTTTAGGTTGGGTATTCCTTTTCCTATTATTCTACTTTTCTTTATGCCATTTTCATTATATATATAGGATTTATCCTTATAAAAATATTTGCTACCAATCATGTTGATTCTTCCTACAGCCTCTTCCTTTGTTATTATTCTCTGCTCAACTAGATCCATAGCAATATTAAATGCTGCTTCATCCCTTCTATATCCACTTTTTGAAGCGATAACATGGGGTTCATCCTGCTGTATTACAAAACTAATTTCCTGCATGTCCTTAAAATGAGCTTCTGCTGTTTTGCCAATATTACTAAGCTTTTGAAGGCATTCACTTGAGAATATATTAGCTTCCTTAACTGGATCAATGCTAATTGTTTTATGATTATAGTCTGTACTTTGAAGCCCCTGTAATGCTCTGATAATCATATCATCCTTTCCTGTATTATAATCCCTTGTAAACATATACCCAATTCCTGATTTGCTGTCAGCATTTCCATATACCATTTCCTGAACGATGATTGAAAGTGCATAATCATTTTTCATGCTGGTTTTTTCCCTCCATTGTATTGCACCTCTGTTATTCCAGGATCTTATAAATGCTGTTATTGTTCGTAGTAACTGTTCCTTTGGTTTCTGTGGAAAGCTAATAAGGGAGTCGTGTATATATTCCATCCTATGATCTTCCAGAAAAGCTTTAAGTTTTTCAAGTGAAAGGGCTTCATATTGATTTGTACCTAATTCTTTTAAGTATTTTTTATTAATATTTGTAAATATATTTTCATCCATATTTATTACAAGCTGCCCAAAGGTTTCAATTAATTTGGCATATGAGAGCATAGCACATTTTTCATTATTAAATTTAACTGCAAGTCCCTCTATGGTATCATCATTTAAACCTATATTTAGAACAGGAACTTCCTTTAAGCCAAATATTATTCCCTCCTGGTATTTACAAAGACTTGATCTCACAGAAAGCAGCAAAGGGTTATCTTTATTTCCAAATCTTTTTCCTGTCATTCTCCCAAGCTTTTTTATTGCAAGCATAATTTCAGGTACAATGACTGCATAAAACTTATGGCGATCTAAAAAATATATTTCGCAGGCTTCCCTGGTTATTATAAATCCTTTAGGAATTGGCATGTTGATCTTCACCATTTCACAAAGCTTAACCCCTCTAATTCCAAGGTCGGCTTCCATTCCTGAGCTGCCTTCATCAAAAAAGTATATATACTTATTTTCCACACAAACTCCCCCTTAACACTTGGAATGTAATTATGAAATTTATTTTAGAAAAAAATAAACCCTTTGGAATCAGATTTGAATAAAGATTTAGGGATTAAATTTGTCTATTTGTTTTATATATTTGATGAGAATGCTTTTATACTACCATTTTTACCCAGAAAATAGAAGAATTTTTTACAAAACTTAAAATTGAATTTTACTATTTTATGTATTTACAAATTCAATACTCTAAAGAAAAAAAATTTCCTTGTCTAATTATATAATTAAGAAAAATAAGTATGGAGGTAATAGAATGGTAAGTAAAATAATGGATATTCATAATCATACGATATGCTCAGACGGATATCACACTTCTGAAGAAATTATTCAAAATGCAATAAAAAATGGTGTTGTTACTATAGGTATTTCTGATCATTATAACACTCAAAAATGTAATTCAATTGAGCCACAAGGTCTAATAGACTACATTAAAAATATTGAAGAACAAAAGAAAAGGTATAGTGATAGAATTGAGATTTTATGTGGTGTTGAAATATGTGCAAATAAACAATGGAGCGATCTAGACAGGCTACCTTATGATAAATTAAATAAACTTGATTATGTTTTACTTGAGTATATCGATTTGTTTTCTGATAGCCTTAAATTAAACGAAATAGAAGATTTAAGAAACAACCTTAGCTGCAGGGTAGGTCTTGCACATACGGATATATTTTCTCTTTCTTCAAAATATGGGTTAAATAATATTATTAAAATACTTAAAAACAATGATATATTCTGGGAGATAAATGTCAACGAAGGTTACTGTTATTTTGATTATATAATCGATAACCTGGATAAAGCGGAGGTAAGAAACACCTTTCAAAGCTTGAAGGATAATAATATTGAAATAACAGTAGGCTCTGATACCCATTCACTTTTTTATTATGATATTAACAGAATAAAGCTTGGAAATGCTCTTTCCTGTTATCAGCTTGACGTTTAAAGTTTATTTATTCTACTGCTGTTTGTACTATATATCTAATTTTCTTGATATAATTTAAACAATAGTTTATATGAAGGAGGGTTAATATGCTTCCCTATTCAGGCTATAAGAAAACTCGAAGATTATTTGAAACTTTTAGGCTTATAAAAACAAGACAAGCAGCAACTACTGCGGAGCTTTGTCAATTATTTGAGGTAGATCCAAAGATCGTGTACCATGATGTTAAGGAGCTTAATAATGATTGGGGTTCCGAGATTGTTTTTGATAAAAGCTCAGGCAAATATGTAATACATAAGGATGGTATGTTCAGTTTTATAAAATCAACATTTACATTGACCTCAGATGATGTTGTACTTATTCTATCTACACTTGTTCAGTCCCAGAGTTTTATGGAAACCAAGATGAATATTATTAAGGACAATCTATTGAAGCTTTTATCAGATGAAGAGGCTTCAAAATTGAAATCAATTTTGTACTTTGAGAAGACATCAAACCCAAAGGAATCTACTATTGAGTCCAATATAACAAAGCTTAGGAAAGCTGTTGCAGAAGAGAAGAAAGTCACTTACACCTATAAGTCTGCAGATGAGAAACGCTCTATAAAGAAGTTAACTCCCTACAGTTTTGCATGTGAATTCGGCAAGTATTATATAATTGGCAAAATGGAAGATAGTGACCATTTATCTCACTATAGAATTGACAGGATGAGTGATGTAAAGATTCTCGACGAGTCAGGTAAAAGGGATAAAAATTTTATTGTTCATGACTATATGAAGAAAACCTGGTATATGTACACTGGAAAGGAGACTAAAATACTTGTTAAATTTAAAAATGACTGCTATCCCGTTGTTACAGAGAGAAATATGGCAGAGGGCAGATTAATTGAAAAAAATAAGGATTACTTTACATATGAATTCACTGCTAATGGTACTATGGGAATTAAGCTGTGGCTTCTTGGTTTCGGAGATGGGGCTGAAGTCCTTGGACCGGTTGAATTAAGAGATGAGTTTAGGGAGATTGTAAGTGGTATGGCCAGAATATATAATGTATAAACGAATTTAATTTGCATGATAAAGGTTGGTGTTTGCTAATAAGTCTAAACATCAACTTTTTTATTTTTGCAAAAATATTTTCACAAGAAAAAAAACTTTCCTTATCTGTTGCTATTATTAATATATAAATAAAAAATAAAATTTTGAGGAGGTTTTTGTATGAGTTTTTTTGACAACCAAAACCAGGCCAAAATCCTTAAGGCCTATCAACAATACCAAGCTTCCTGTGAAAAAGTTGATTTAGGTTTAGAAAAAAATTATGAAAAAATAAGCAGCATCTTAATTTCTGATTTACAAAATAAAATTGCCAAGGGAAATATCGAAATCAATGATGAATTTATAAACACGTTCTTTATTGGAGAGGCTGCTAATGCCGTAGCCTCTGAAAAACAAGCCACCGGTACCAGGCAAAACTTTATCATTTTTCTAAAGGATAAGACTACTCAATCGATTTTATATCAGCTGTTTGAATTAAGAAGAAATACACCTCCAGACACCAAAAACCTTATTTCTTTAGATGAAATTAAACTTCACATGCACCTTGAAAAATTCAAATTTCCCGGCAGCAACAATAAAAAGCCATTCTTTTATATAAATAGAATGTTAGTAATGATTTTTCCCGATTTTGCACATATATTTCTAGCCCCCAGTTTATCAAAAAAGCCCTGCATGAATTGGACATAAAACTAAACAGCGAAAATCAGGATATTGAAAAGTATTTTTATAGAGTGCAGTATTCAATCAAAAACGAGATTAAATACCAGCTTCCCAAACAAAATATAGGTGGTAATATTAGTGATTCACAGATTGCTTTTATTGCTTGGAATTTGGTAAAGGAATACTAGATTGGTCAGTAGGGAAATATAAATAGAATTCTCCAACAGCCTCTAAAAGACTACTGGAGGACTCTATTTATATAACAACATGGTCAAATCAAATACAAAATCCATCTTATTAGTTCATACTGCAATTAAGTATATAAAAATATCTTTAATTTCTATTTAAAAAGAGGTATTAAACATTTGTCTGTTATTTGTTTAAAATAATTGTATCTACCTATAGCTGGATTATATGATGGGTGGTATGTCCAAATTAGTTTAGTACCATTGTCAAATTCAGCTATAGGTGGAAAAATGATATTTTTCGAGGAGGTATCAACTTTTATTTGCTTCAATACATTAGGGCAAAGCCTGCTTGCAAACTGCCTTATTTCATTGCCCATCAATACCACTGCTTTGAAACTCCCATGGTTAATTATATTCTTAATTATTTCTAACCGTTTTTTTGCTAGGTTTATATATTCCTCATCACCTTTAAAACTTTTAAAAGCCATATTGTAAAGTTCTTCATTAACTTTTTGAAATGCAGGTATACTACTAATTGTCTTATCTGTGTCATTCTTAAGTAAAGGTTTCCAATCAAAGAGTGCTAATGTAATCCCATCTTGTTTATTCGAATCAATCAATCTATAATTTTCTATCTTATATTTCTGTTCATCATTTAATTTTGGTATTTCATCAAACCAAACTGCATCGTAATTGTTTTCAAGGTATAAACATATTCTTGCTTGAATATACAAAGTTGGAGAGTCACCAATCTTGATCATTGGCTTTTCTGGTAATTTATATCCGTTTTTTAAAGCACATTTTATCGTTTTATTAGCTCCACTTAAACCTGATTCTTCATAGAAGCCATTTCTATAATCTTGTCCATCAATAAGATTCTCGCTTATAAAGTTACCATCATCATTTTTCCCGAAATTCTCTAATCTTGCGCGAGCACCTAGTTCTATGTCATTTCTGCCTGCTCCTTCTTCAATGCCAATAAATAAAATATCTCCTCCTTTGAATTTGCCATATCCTACAAAACTGTTTAAATACTCTAAGTCTTCTGGAACCTTTAATATGTATTCAAACATAAAATCCCCTCCCATAAATATTTATGTAATAACTATACCACACCAGGCTACACAATTCCATATTTTGCCAACAGGATTTGCAGCATCTAAACTGCAAACCCTATCGTCCTATCCCCGCCAAACTTGCCGGCTCTAATCATATTCTCTATATCCTCATCCCTATACAACTTTATTACATCCTCAACAGTTATATTCATGAAATCATCTACCTCCATCAATTTATTGCTAAGTATCCTACTTGATTGAAAAATTTTTGTTCTATCAAAGCATTTTCTAACCAATCTGGCATTTGCATAACTTTTATTCCTTTTTGCATATAATAGGCTAAATAATCTATACAACTCCTCTTCAGCCTCGGAATTAATTCTATAAACCTGATCGGCGCAGAATTTTTGATAGATTTTAATCATCTCCTCAGGAGTGTAATCCGGGAAATTTATTTTGAACTGAACCCTGTCTCTCAGGCCAGGATTCATCCCAATCATCCTTTCCATTTCATCTGGATAACCAGCCAGTACTACGAATAATCTTTGTCTGTAATCCTCCATATATTTTATAAGTGTTGATATGGCCTCATAGCCATAATCTCTTCCAGATTCACTGTATAAATTGTATGCTTCATCTATGAACAAACATCCATCAAGGGCCTCTCTTATTTTATTTCCTGTTTTTATGCTCGTCTGTCCAATGTATGCTGCGCATAAATCCTCCCTGGATACTTCCAAGAATTTTTTCTTATTTAGAATTCCCATGTTGTAGAACATTTCCCCAAGAATCCTTGCTATTGTGGTTTTTCCTGTTCCTGGAGAGCCAACAAACTCCATGTGGAGACACAGAGGTTCTGCCGCAATACCCCTCCTTTGTCTCATAGTCTGGGCATTGGCATAGGCTGCAATCTCCCTCACTCTCTCTTTAACTCCCTCCATTCCTATCATTTTATCTAGTTCTTTATAAGGATCATCCTTGGTTTTTACCTCAAGCACATCAATTTTTAATTCAAAATCCTCCTCTGCTAAATATTTAAGTTCCTTAAGATCTGCATTTTTACAATCAACTCTAATTGTATTTTTTATCATTGCCTTTTCGATAATTTCCTCTAAGTCATTTAGGTTTTTTGGTCCTTTGGCTTCCAAACTCACTTCTAAAAATTTTTTTATGGCTTTTTTGACCTGGGTACTTATTTCATAATTTTTTCTTTGAATAGCGAGGAATCAAAAGTTTTGCGTTAAAAAAGCACAAGCATCAATCAAGACACTTGTGCTCATAAACCAGAAAACTTCGCAAAATTTTTGATTCCTCCCAAAGAACTAAGCGGCGGTG
>JBEQBT010000026.1:0-20704 GCA_041639705.1 Clostridiaceae bacterium
ATCTAGCATAGCTGCTTCAGATCCAGAGGTTATGAAGGGCGTAAGTCCTGAAAGAATGGCAAAATGGGGAAAGGTAAGTGGAACTGCACTAAAGGAATACAGAGAAAGACTTATGAGTAATAAAAATGTATGGTGTGTTGCATCTATTCCTACAAAGCCATGGGCTAAAAGAGTATTCCCAGATTTATCTGAGGATGAGGCAGTTGAAAAGCTTTGGGAGAATATATTTAAAACTGTAAGGGTTGATATGGAGGATCCTGTTGCAGCTTGGGATATACATAAGAGTAATCTTAAGAAAAGTATGGACTTTTTAAATAATAGTAAATTTAAATTTTTACATTATAAAAACTCCATGGGAACAGATCTTAAAATTGAACTTCCAGAAGGGCACCTATGGCTTGGAGGTTCAGACTTTACTCCTGAGGGAATTGAGTTTATCGCAAACATGCCTACAGAGGAAGTATTCACCCTGCCTAAAAAGACAGGTGTCAATGGGATTGTTAAGAGTTCTATGCCTATAAATAGAAATGGAAACATTATTGATAAATTCTCCCTTACATTTAAGGATGGAAAAATAGTAGATTATAGTGCAGAAAAGGGTTATGATGTGTTGAAAACCTTGGTTGAGACTGATGAAGGCTCTCTTTATCTTGGGGAAGTGGCACTGGTTCCATATGATTCACCTATTTCAAAGCTAGGGATTTTATTCTATAACACCTTATTTGATGAAAATGCCTCCTGTCATCTTGCCATAGGTGATGCATATCCTGTATGCATAAAGAATGGTGAGAACATGACAAAGGAAGAACTAGAGAAGTCAGGAGTAAATAATTCAATTGTTCATCAGGATTTTATGATAGGAACAAGGGATCTTGAGATTACAGGAATCAAAGAAGCAGGTGAGGAAGTTCTAGTATTCAAGAATGGAAATTTTGCATTTTAATAAAATAAATCATAATCCTGTATAAAATTTTAACTTTCAGGAGGAATGTTTATGAGTAAACAATTAGACTTTGCAAGGGAGCTTATAGACTTCATATACGACAGCCCTACTGCATTTCATGCTGTGGATAATGTTAAGAAAACACTATTGGATTGTGGATTCATTGAGCTAAATGAAAAGGATAGATGGAAGCTTGAAAAGGGCGGAAAGTACTTTGTTACTAAAAATGATTCAGCAATTACAGCATTTATAGTAGGTAATGGAGAGATTAGCGAAAGTGGATTTAAAATAATCGGTGCACATACAGATTCACCAAGCTTTAGAATAAAGCCTGCAGCAGAAATGACCTCGGAAAATTATTATGTTAGGCTTAATACAGAAGGCTAGGGAGGACCTATACTTAGTACATGGATGGATAGGCCATTATCGGTTGCAGGAAGGGTTACTGTAAAGAGCAAGGATGTATTCAATCCTGTTTCAAAACTGATAAATATAAAAAAACCAATTCTTATAATACCTAACCTTGCTATACATATGAATCGAGACGTAAATAAGGGTGTTGAATTAAATATGCAAAAGGATACACTCCCTTTAATGGCATTAGTAAATGAGAGTCTTGAAAAGGGAAACTATTTAATAAACGCCATATCAAGGTCAATTGGAGTTCAAGCATCAGACATAATAGATTTTGATCTATTCCTATATGAGTTTGAAAAGGGAAGCATAGTTGGACTAAATGATGAGTTCATATCCTCCCCAAGACTAGATGACCTTGCAATGGTTCATGCAGGTATTAAAGCCCTTACAAAGGCAGATGCTTCAAATACTATCAATGTTATGGCTTGCTTTGATAATGAAGAGGTTGGAAGTACAACAAAGCAGGGTGCAGATTCACAGCTTTTATCCAATATTTTAGAGAGAATAGTAATATCCATGGGAGGAGACCGCCAGGACTTTTTCAGAGCTATTGCAAAATCCTTTATGATATCAGGGGACTTAGCCCATGCTGTACACCCTAACGCCCCAGAGAAGCATGACCCACAGAACAGGTCTTTAATAAATAAGGGACCAGTTATTAAGATTAGTGCAAGACAGAGCTATACAACAGACAGCAATTCCTCAGCTGTTTATGCTGAGATATGTAAAAATGCAAATGTTCCAGTTCAGTGGTTTGTTAACCGTTCAGACCAAAGAGGTGGTTCAATCATAGGACCTATTTCATCATCTCACATAGAGATAAGAAGTGTTGACATGGGAACCCCCATACTTGCAATGCATTCAATAAGAGAACTAGGAGGAGTTCTGGATCACACATATGTAACAGATAGCTTTACTGAGTTTTATAGGTTGTAATTGAAAGCTCCAGATGAATTAAATCACCTGGGGCTTTATGTATATTATATGAAGAATGCGTCCTATGGTGACAGCCACGTCACAAGTCACAAGTTGCATGTGCATCCAACTTGTGACTTGTGACGTGGCTGTGAAACCTCCGAAAAAGTAACCTTATATAAAAAATATGAATTTTTGTGATTTTTGTGTTTCAAAATGGAGTTAACCAGGATCAAATCTGCTTACTTTTATTGAATATGAGGGCTATTAAAGATTCCAATCTTATCTATTATGAAAGTTGCTTTGCCCTAAAATTCATCATTTTTTAAATAGTGCCTTTTTTCGGAGGTTTCGCTGTCACCAATGTGGAAACTCATAATCTCATGTGGCTGGCACCTCTAGGTGTCTAACGGAGACGCTGTCATCCTGAAGGTCGTGTAGGATCTTTCCCTGAGGTACCCATTTAGATCCGACCCTACGCTCAGGATGACATTGACTCTGTCGGTAAAATTCATAGCAATGAAAGTTAGTAGGGGCGAACAGTGTTCGCCCGCCATTGCGAATCAACAATCAGAGAATAGCCTAACCTGTACCATTTGCGATGCATTACCACACAAATGTGAATGTGAAGTGCCTGGCACCCTGGGGCCCCGCTGAGCGCAGGGTCGAATCTTAGTACGCACCTCAGAGAAAGATCCTTCACTACGTTCAGGATGACATATAAAACGTTACTTCGTTTATTGCAACGCCTGGCGCCTTACGACCCATTATCACACAAATGTGAATCAAAGTACTGCCTGAAGCAGCTAAAAGAAACTATGCTTGAATGGAAGCATAGGTTCTCTATAAATACTTATTTATTTCCTTACATTTTCTACGCACTTGATTAGCTCTGCTGCAACGTATTCTGCATCCTCTGGAGTTAATATGGAATACAGTGGCAGAGTTATTTCGTTGGCGTATTGTGCTAAAGCGTTAGGATAATCCTCAACCTTGTAGCCTAGGTTTTTATAAAGTGTAAGCATAGGAAGTGGCATGAAATGGACATTTGTTGCAATATCCTTTTCTCCCATCATTTGAATTACATCGTTTCTTTGAGCTTCGCTAAAGCCATTTAATCTTAATGTATACAGATGATAGTTGGTTTCTGATATATCATCCTTCTTGAATGGGAGTATTGCCCACTCTTTATCCTTAAACATACTATTATAAATATCGTTTATTTGCTCTCTTTCATTAAGCATTTTTTCAAATCTTTGAAGCTGTACAATACCCATTGCAGCCATAATGTCTGTCATATTGCACTTGAAACCATCTGTTACAATGTCATATTTCCATGCGCCTGCCTGCATTTTTGAAAGAGCATCCTTGGTCTGACCCTGTAGGGAGGTATATTTAAATTCCATAAACAAGTCCTCTTTCCCATGGAAATTATTATCATTGTATGTAATGGCTCCACCCTCTGCAGTTGTAAGATTTTTTACTGCATGGTAGGAGAATACATGGAAATCCATCTGACCTCCAACTCTGTTGCCCTTGTATAATGAGCCAAATGAATGGGCTGAGTCAGAAATAAGTATAATATCCTCACGACCTTTTGCTTTTATCACTTCCCTAACTCTGTCGTAATCTACAGGAACTCCCGCTATATCAACAGTAATTATAGCCTTTGTTTTCGGGGTAATTGAATCATATATCTTATCAATATCTATTAAAAAGCTATCCTTTTTAACATCCACAAAGGTTGGCTTTATGCCTCTATGTACTATTACATTAGAAGTTGCAGCATAGGTGTAGGGAGTTGTAATAACCTCATCCTCTCCGCCTATTCCGAAAACCTTTAATATTAGTTCTAATCCTGCTGTTGCACTGTTTAGGCAAATTGCATGATTAGTACCACAATACTTTGCTGTTTCCTTTTCAAATTGTGCTACCTTTGGTCCTGATGTAATCCATCCTGACTTCATAACTTCAACAACCGCATCGATTTCAGCCTGACTTATATCAGGTGGTGAAAATGGTATCTTTTTATTTGCCATATTAAAACCTTCCATTCCTAATTATTTTAGCTTTACATAAATTCTGTACTTGATCCTTTATTCTTAAAAGCTCTTCATTGCTACATGGATAGCCAGACCTAGTCATCTGTCATTCTGAACGTAGTGAAGAATCTTTCCGAAGATGCCATAAGATCCTTCACTGGGTTCAGGATGACATGTGGCAGATATAGACGTTCATAGTAATGACAATTTAACCTAGCAAACACTCTTTTAATGATGAATCTTGCCTTATTTCTTATAGAATTTTTTTATAGTATCACAAACATAATCGATTTCATCCACTGTGATTTCTGGATAAATAGGGAGAGCAATAATCTTTTCGGAAACTCTTTCTGCCACAGGGAAATCACCCTTCTTATAGCCTAAATACTCAAAACATTTTTGCAAATGAAGGGGCATTGGGTAGTAAATGCTGTAGCCAATTTCGTTTTTCTTTAAATGTTCTGCAAGCCCATCTCTATTTTCTACAAGTATATTAAACACATAGTAAACCTGATTTTGATCTCCCTTAACAATAGGAAGTCTAATGCTTTCACATTGGCTTAATCTTTCTTTATAAAGCTTAGCAATTGAAGCTCTCTTATTAATTGCTTCATCAATGTATTTCAGCTTAACAGACAAAACTGCAGCTTGAAGGGTATCAAGTCTTGAATTATAGCCTATATAGTCATAATGATATTTTTTAGAAGCTCCATGAACTCTAAGGGATTTAACCATTTGGGCAAGTTTTTCATCATTTGTTACAATCATACCACCATCCCCATATCCTCCAAGGGTTTTTGTTGGGAAGAATGAATATACTCCAAAATCTCCAATTGTACCTGAGTGCTTGTATTGGTTGCCGGTTCCCTTCCATCTCATACCAAAGGCTTCAGCAGCATCCTCAAGAACTCTTAGATTATGTCTATTAGCAATATCCATTATCTTATCCATATTAACCATCTGGTCAAATAGATGTATTGGAATTATGCCAACAGTGTTACTATTTATTTTTTCCTCAATTTTATTTACATCAATTCCAAAGGTGTTCTCATCAATATCCACAAATACAGGTTTACCTCCATGCTTTGATATACACGATGTGGATGCAAGAAATGTAAATGGAGAAGTGATAACCTCCTTACCATCCTTAAAACCAAGGATATCTGATGCAATAATTAATGCATCAGTACCTGAGGCAACACCTATTGCATATTTTGCTCCTGTATATGCTTGAATATCTTCTTCAAATTGAGCCTCTTCAGCGCCAAGTATAAAATTGCCCTTTTCAATTATTGAGCTTATGGCAGCATCGAATTCGCCTTTTTTCTCATGATATTCTCTTTGAGAAGTGTAAAAGTTTACCTTCATATGTATTCCTCCTTTTATAAGTAGCTCCACTATGTAATTTAAACAGTATTTATAATGATATTTTTACATATTATATACGTTACAATACAATAAAAGTTTTAAAATTTATTTACTAATATTGTTTTGGTGAACAATTTTGTATATATATATAATTTGGACTAAAAAATTTATATATTTTCTACTAAATATTATATATCACTGTATTGTAAACTACAAAATTATTATCAAAAAATGTATGAATAAATTATAAAATTTTATAAACCCATTTCATTTTAATAAAATTACTAATAAAATAGTATAGATAAATGTATGCTATAATGAAGTTATAGTTTTTGAAGAAGTTAATGTTTGGAGATGATTATATGAAAATGTGTTCAATTTGTAATAAAAATATAGCCACAATATTCACTGCCAAGGTTGTAAATGGAAAATCTGAGATGGTTGGAATATGCATACAATGTGCACAGAAGATGGGTATGCCTGTAATAGACCAGCTTATGCAGCAAGCTGGAATAACTCCTGAGGAGCTCGAAAATTTAAATGAACAGATGAGTTCTATTCTTCAGGAAAGTGATGGGGAGGAAATAGGTGATAACAGTATAATGGAACTTTTCAATGGAGGCTTGAAACCTGCAAATGAAGGAGATAATGTATCCAAGGAGAAGGAAGGGGTAGCTAATATTAAGGAACACCCTGAGGAAAAATCTAAGAGCGGCAAGAGTAAGAAGAAAAGGAAATTTCTTGATACCTATGGGATAAGCCTTACAGACAAGGCTAAGGAAAATAGAGTGGACAGGGTTATTGGAAGGAATAGTGAAATTGACAGGGTAATTCAAATATTAAACAGAAGAACTAAGAACAATCCTGTACTTATTGGAGAACCTGGGGTTGGAAAGACTGCAATTGCAGAGGGTCTTGCTGTAAGAATTATAGAAAAACAAGTACCTGTCAAGCTATACAACACTGATGTATATCTTCTTGACTTAACTGCAGTTGTTGCAGGAACACAATTTAGGGGACAGTTTGAAGGTCGTATGAAATCAATAATAGATGAGGCTAAAGAGGACGGAAATGTAATCCTAGTAATTGATGAACTTCACAACATAATTGGTGCTGGAGAGGCTCAGGGTGGTGCTATGAATGCAGCAAATATTCTAAAGCCAGCCCTAGCAAGGGGAGAAATCCAGGTAATAGGTGCTACAACCCTTGATGAATATAGAAAGCATATTGAAAAGGACTCAGCACTTGAAAGAAGGTTTCAGCCTGTTATAGTTGATGAACCAACAGTTGAGGATACAATAGAAATATTAAAGGGAATAAAGAACTATTATGAGGATTATCACAGAGTAACAATTCCAGATGATGTAATAGAATCAGCAGCTCATTTGTCTGAGAGATATATTACAGATAGATATCTCCCAGATAAGGCAATAGACGTTATAGATGAAGCAAGCTCAAGGGCAAATTTAAAAAATAAAGGACTTGTAGAATTAAAATCCTTAAAGGAAGAGTTGGATGAGCTCAGGACTAAAATAGATGAGGCTGCTGTGAATAATGATTTTGAAAAAGCTGCGGATTATAAGACAAGGGAATGTCAGCTTGTAAAGAAAATTAATGAGCTTGAGAAGGAATGCAGTGATGTAAAGCTCACAATTGGGGATGTTGCTGCAGTTATTGAAGCATGGACTAAAATCCCTGTTCAGAGTCTTACAGAGGAAGAAGCAGAAAAGCTGTTAAACCTTGAAGATAGACTTCATGGTCGGGTAATAGGTCAACATGAGGCAATTGAGGCTATATCAAGGGCAATAAGGCGTAATCGTTTAGGTTTCAGAAAGAAAAAGAAGCCATCCTCCTTTATATTTGTAGGACCTACAGGTGTTGGCAAGACAGAATTAGCCAGGGCATTATCCTGTGAACTATTCGGAAGTGAGGAAGCACTTATAAGAATAGATATGTCGGAATATATGGAAAAGCACACAGTTTCAAAGCTAATTGGTGCACCTCCTGGATATATTGGTTATGATGAGGGAGGTCAGCTCACTGAAAAAGTTAGAAGAAAACCCTACTCTGTAATTCTTCTTGATGAAATTGAAAAGGCTCATCCTGATGTGTTTAACATGCTTCTTCAGATTCTTGAGGATGGAAGGCTTACAGATAATCAAGGAAGGACAGTATTCTTTGAAAATACCGTAATAATTATGACCTCAAATGCAGGAACTGACTTTAAATCCTATGGAATTGGATTTAATCAGGGATATAATGCTCTTGAAAACCATGCTAAGGAAGCATTAAAGGAAATATTCAGACCTGAGTTTTTAAACAGAGTTGATGATGTGGTTGTATTCAAGCTGCTTTCAAAGGAAGAGCTATATAAGATAATAGAACTTATGTTAAAGGAAGTAGGAGAGGAAATAAAAGAAAAGAAGATGACAATGGAGGTTTCCAAGGAAGCCAAGGACTTTATACTGGATAAGGGTTATGATGAAAAATATGGAGCAAGACCACTTAGAAGAACTATCCAAAAGTATATTGAGGATGAAATTGCAGAATATTACCTCCATAAGAATATTAAAGATGGAGCCCATATAAAAGTAGTCCTTGAGGATGAAAAAATAAGATTAATATAAGTAATATAATAAGCCCTGTGTTCAAAGTATAATTGAACCCAGGGCTTAATTATAAGTGACAGGCTCATGAGTTATGAGTTATTTCTATTGGCTTTGTATATACTGTAATATTTATGTTAAACTTAAATAAAATTATCATATTGAGGTGAGGTTAATGAATGAAATTCTAAGGAAATTAGGCTTTAAAGAACAGAGTCCAATATATTTGAAAGGTGTGATTTTATGCAGTTTTTAGTTACTGCCTATGATGGAAAAGATGAGGGAGCACTTGAGAGAAGACTTGCAGTACGTGAGGACCATCTGAAGGCTACAGCTCAGATGAAGGCTGAAGGAAAGACGTTGTTTGCAGGTGCTTTACTTGATGAAAATGAGAAGATGATAGGTTCAGCTTTGATAGTAAACTTTCCTTCAAGAGAGGAACTGGATAAATGGCTAGAGGTAGAACCCTATATGATTAATAATGTGTGGAAGCAATTAGATATAAAGCCATTTAAGGCTGCATCCATTTTTATATAGGTAATAGTTGGCTTTGATCAGGAAGCAATAGATAAAACATTAGGACTATAACATAATTTAAACCCGGGAATCCCCGGGCTTTTTATAATTAACTCAACCCCATACCTTTTCTCTTAGCATTAATATGGGCTTCTATATTATTTGCAACTTCCCTTGGATCATCTCCAAGTGCTACTTTGCCCCCTGTTAAGCCTTCCACATCCTGAGTTAAAAGCTTTACTAAATCCTTTGCACCTGTTACAAATGGTGTAGGAGATAGATGGGTATATGCACCATAAGCTACAGCGAATACTCCGTCTATGGTTGCCTTTTGCTCCATCCATTCAGGTGCTGTTACAGCAATTGGAAGGTCTGGTATATCAACATCCAGATGATTTGCAAGTTCAGTAACCAGCATAGATATTCTACCCGTATCAGTACAGGTTCCAAAGCTTAATACTGGAGGCATTTTTAGTAGATTACACACTTCCTTAAGTCCCGACCCGGCCATATCTGCAGCTTCAAGTGTACACAGTCCTGCTACTTCAAGTCCATGGTTTCCACATCCTCCAGCAACAACTAGTATATCCTTTTTAATTAATTCCTTTACCAAATTAACTGTATTCCAATCATGTGGACCATTTCGCAAGGTTGTGCAGTTGGCTAATGCAACCACTCCCTTTATTTTCCCTGCAACAATAACATCCACTAGTGGATCAAGCTTGTTTCCAAGGGCTTTTAATACAGCTTCAGTTGAAAAGCCTGCAATTGCCTTTTGTATTCTTTTAGGAACCAATGGCTTTACCTTACCCTTTCTTTTAGTGAAGTTATCTATTCCAATCTCTATTAGCCTATCGGCCATTCCATCGACCTCTGATGGATTATAGGGAATCATCTCACTCATTCCAGGAACACCTATAATAGTACTAACTCCAATCAATGCAAACTGATATTTTTCTGCATATTGGTCAATAGCAGGAGGCGAGCAGTTTTCTTCCATAGCATAAACGTCAACTGCACCAGTTGCAAGAAGTGGTTCTATTGCAAGCCAGTTGCCCATTAAACCAACAAATACATCATCAACTTCAAATCTTTGTAAAAGCTCCTGGCCTGTTTCAATTGAACCAACTATTCTTAATCCCTTTGCTCCTACAGCCTTTGCTCTGTCCTGAACCGACCTGGTTTTTGCCTTCTGCAGAGTTGCAACTCCAGGCCAGGGCTGATGTCCATTGAACACTATGTTTATATATTCAGGATCCATAATTCCAAGATCTGTATTTACTTCATGGGGCATTGGAGTTCCAAATAAAATGTCTTGAACCATTTCAAGTCCTATTTGAGCTGTATATATTGTGGAAAGCCCTAGGCGAAGGGCTTTTTTAGCTAATGAAACATAATCACCGTCAACATTTGTTAGGCAACTTGAAATTGCATTTTGTCCCTCATGTTCTACACCAGCAGGATAAATACCCAAGTCTCTCCAAATTGGTTTTCTCTTTCTCGGAGCAAAAACATCTACCATCACGCTTTTTTCATCAGAGCCTATCTTCATTTCTTTTATTAAAAAATCGGCGAGTTCTACTGCCATTTTGTTCATATCCTGATTTGCATTGATACCAACCTTTTCACACATCCATTTTAACTTATCAATATCTTTAATCTTAAATGGAGTTTTACCCTCCCCTGTTGCCTTAAGAGTTCTAAAGGCTTCATATGCATGGTGACCATATGTACCTGCACCCATAATATTATGTAAAAGAAAGTTTCTCATTGCCATTGCATCAGGACCTATACCACATACGCCCTTGACCTGTTCTCCACTTAAATTGATTCTACAGGGGCCTTGAGAGCATAGCTGGCAGCTTAGCCCTTCAAGACAGAACTTACATCTTATTTTCTCTTGATATGCATACCTGTCAAACACATTGGACATTCCATCTTCTCGTATTCTTTTCATCATTTCTTCTACGGAGTCATGATAACTCAGACGTCCTTCAGTTTTTTCTAAAATGGTTTCATTCATGGGACAATCCCTCCTAAAAAATTCTTCAAAACAAGTTTTCTCAATAGAATATCAAAATATGCATACAAGAATAATTTTCTGAGGAGTGTGGATTATGAAACTTTATGACAAGAAAATTAAATTTAACATGTTTATATTACTTTGTATTGTAGTAGACTCCACTAAAGTCATAAAATAGAAAAAATGCGTCGAAAATTGAAAACAAAACTATGATAGAATCGTAGTGGTCGATGCCCACATCGACAGGGCATCAACGGTGTAAGGGATACCAACATCAACTGTGGAAATTCCATGCATCGCAAATACCCAAGCCGATGTGGGCATCGACCACTACAGTGTACTGTTATATTCAATATAAGGGAACAGTGTTCGTCCGTTCATCCACAAGTTACAATGCATTACCACTCAAATGTGAATGTGAAGTGCATGGCACCTTATGAAACCTTTATACATATAGTGTAGTATCAGTTTATAAAGGGAAGTGTAACTCATGGGCTATTTGAAGGGTAAATGGTTCGAAGAAGAGAACGGTCCATACTATTCTCATTCTTATCGAAATGAAGAGGATGTTTTGTGTAAATATGAAAACAGAATAAATGTAAATGGTAAGGGAAGCATAAAGGCTGTTCCAGATATTGCAGTTGTAATACTTGGAGTTGTGGCAGAGGGAAAAGACATAAATGCTGTTCAGAAAGAAAATGCAGAATTAACAGAAAGGGTTATTTTTGCATTAAGCAAACTAAGTATAGATGATAGGGATATTGAAACAGAAACATATATTATTGAACCTATGTATGATTTTGTCGAAGGAAAGCAAATATTTAGAGGATATAAAGTAAGGAATATATTAAGAGTTACAGTAAGAGAAATAGGGAGAACTGGTAAAATAATAGACTCTGCTGTTAGAAGTGGAGTAAATACTGTAAATAGCATCGATTTTGATGTATCAGAACAAGGGGGATATTATTATCAAGCATTAAAGCTTGCTGTTGAGGATGCTGTAAGAAAGGCAGAGGTTGTTTCAAAGACCATGGGAGTAAATGTGGATAGGATTCCAGTAAACGTTACTGAAGAGAGATATGGGCCAATACCAATGGTTCTAGGTGCTTTCACAGAGAGTAAAATAACAACTACACCGATTAGACCAAAACGAGTTGAATTTGTTGCTAGTGTAAAGGCAGTGTTTAAATATGATAGTGAATAAATATAAGCTCCCGGATAAGTAAAACACTTCGCCGGGATTTTATTACTTCAAACCAGAGAATGCATGGATTTTACTATTGAATTTTATAATAATATTTCAAATATACATTATATTTTTAAATAATGTGGGAATGATTAATACTAGGAGGTGAAAATTATGATAAATATTCCATTTGATTCTGGAGAAGAATATATTGTTATTAACCGTCATTCAGGGGAAGTAGCATATTGAGTTCCTGACGAAAAGGGTTTTTTTAGCAAGTGAGATGAAAAGCCTTCTGCTGGACGCAGATAATGCCAATAAATTTACAACAAGTAATTACAATAATAAAGTTAAGGAGGTATGAGTTGTATCATACCTCCTTAACTTTATTGCATTTTTGGAGCAAATGTAGCACAGTCTGTGTCTTGAGTGCTTTTAGCATTAGTTGGCTGTATTTCAATATTTGATGCATTGCAGTGGTCTCCTTCGTGGTAATATGTGCATGTATTTACAACACATTTTACACCTGGGAGATGATGATGCTCTCTATTTACTCTACCTTCCATATAAATACCTCCTGATAATTTATAAAATTTGAATCTTTACTTAGTTTGAACTGTTTGCAATTATTTATACAAATGTTTATGTTCATTTAATAATTAATAATGTATAAATAGTACACAAATACATAAAAATAACAATTTCAAAAGGAATTATGATAATATTAGTTGTATAGAATAAGTAAAAGGATGCTTCAAAAAAATTAATGGAATTGGAGCTGATTTAATGGGAAACAAACAGGAAATGTTTGAAGAATTTGATAAACACCTAATGGAGGACAGTGAGCCCTCGATATACTTTAAAGGATTGATTAAGAATGGTTCTTATCCAGATGAATATCCCTTTAAAATGCTTTCTGATTTGATTGATACACCACAATCTCCAGAACATCACCCTGAGGGAAGCGTCTGGAATCACACTATGCTTGTTGTAGACAGAGCAGCAGAACGGAAGGATAAAAGCCAGGATCCACATGTATTTATGTGGTCTGCGCTTTTACATGACTTGGGAAAGGCACCTACAACTAAAATTAGAAAGGGAAGAATAACCTCCTATGACCATGATAAATGGAGTAAAAAGATGGCGATTGAATTTTTAAAGGACTTTACTCATAACAGTGATTTCATCGATAAGGTATCTAAAATGGCAAGATGGCACATGCAATTGTTATTTGTTATTAAAAACCTCCCCTTTGCAGAGACTGAAAGAATGGTCCAGGAGGTGTCAATTGATGAAATGGCATTGCTATCCCTATGTGACAGACTGGGAAGAGGCAATATGACGGAGGATAAAGCTGAAGAAGAAAAAGAAAACGTAAGTATATTTAAACAAAAATGTGAAAAGGTTTATAAACACAAGCAGGGTAGAATTGAACTTAAAAAGAAGAATTAAAATAGAACCTGATTTTCATCAGGTTCTATTTTTAAAACAATCCTTCTCTTTTCCTATTATAAACCATTAAAACCACGAGCTTGAAGTAGGTTAGAATAACTCCTGCTATGAACCAACCTCCAAGTAGAGCGACAAGTGGTCCAAATACAACTGCAATATATCTGCTAATGAGTATACTTGAAAGTATAATTATAAATAGTCCCCAGAAGTATTTCCTTCCAAGTTTAAAGCTAATACCTATTGCCTTTATAGGTGACAGATTGTCAACTACAACTGCTGTAGTCCAGGAAGTAAAGTATACTGCTATAAACGCACTAAGGAAGGTTATTCCCCAGCCAGCAGTTAGGGTTCCAATTAATACTGTATATAGAAGATAAAGTCCTATAATCACTGGTGATAACACAAGTACTATTAAAAGTATAATGAGCTTTCCACCTAAAACCTTTAGGAAATAGGTCTTAATGCCCTCAAAAAAATAGGAGGATTTTGGTTTATTACCTTTAACAGCCATTTTAAGAAGATTTATAGCTCCAACCTCTATAATTGAACTTCCAAGAAGGTACAGCAGGTAAATTATTATCCCAATTACTAAAACAATTGGAAGCTCTCTAAATAGTATTTGGAAATCCCTTATATCCCTAAAGGATAAATTTGCTATTCTTACAACATATCCAATTACAAATGCAAAGATTATTACAAACAGTAGTACACTTAATCCAAGTTTTATAAATATGGGAACAAATATTCCCTTGTTGTTATTTGTAATTCGGAGTGCATTTTTACAATCCTCCATTATTTCATCAAACCACATGTGAGGGCACCTCCTCAATCATATTAACTTCGGAATTGATAAATTTTTTGCTGTATGCAATAAACAAAACGAGTGAGAAAAATACTTCAAACAGCATTTTTACAAGAGCTGCTGCGAGTGCAGCTATTGATATTACTGGTATTAATATAGCTACAACTATTTTTATTACCTTAAGAAATATATTAATAAATTGCTCTCTGTCTATATTTATGTTGTTAAATGGTATTGGGAAATTATTTGCATTAGTTCTGTAATTAAAGGTGTTTCCAATATTACCAACATTACCAAATCCACTTCCACCTGATATTCCCCTTACAAATGCCCAATGAATTAGCTGTAAAACAGTTAAAGGAAGGAAGTTGAGTTTTGCAAATTTAAAGCTGTCTTTAAATGCATCAAAAAGTTTAGAATCATTCATAACTAGGGAGATTTTCCACATTGTAAGAAATATATCTACAAGCAGTGGAACTAGTGTAAGCCCAAGGGACAAGGTAATTACCCCAGTGATTAAATATATTGGAGATATAATTATCCATGTTAGAAATATAATAATCTTACCAAGGAAAAATTTAAAAAAATATTTGCTAACACCTTCAGAAAAATCACGTTTTTCACATTTACCAATTAAGATAGCTTTTTTATACATATTGTACAAGCCTGCCTCAATTATTACGGATATGATTCCATAGACAATAAGTATTAGCACAAGTGTTATTCCGTAGGATAGTACAAAATACAGTGCATCCTTTTCAGTAAAGGAATTAATATTTATTTTATCAATCCATGAGTATACCCATATACCCATTCCAATTATCATAAGCAGTCTAATACCTATTAATATGAACTGGGGACGGTATATGTTTTTGTTTGACCTGTTAATATGGAAGGCTTCCTTAAAGTAATCAAAAATTGAATATATCCTTTCCATTTCACCCCAACCTTTCTTAATATTATAAATAATTGCCATATATTTAATAATATACAAAATTGTATGTTTATACAACTTATTCGTAGAATATTTAATAACTAATTAATTGTAGAATAAGTTTTAGTTAACTTAAATACCCTATGGTATAATTTAAGTATAAGTCCAGATTTAAAAGTTCTGAATATTTAACAAGGAATTAAGAATGCGTGGTAATGTGAGAGCTGAGATTTTTATTTATTTATAGAGTTTTTAAAGAGGTGGAATATGAAAAAGCATGTAAGGTTTGAAGTGATTACAGAGGATAGAATAGGAATTGCTTTTAAAATACTTGAGAAAATTTACAAGGCAAATATTAATCTTATATCAATGGAGGTATTTCCTAACAGGGTTTGTATAAAGCTGCAGGAAATGAATATAAAAGATATTGTGAAATTTAAATTTGATATATGCAGTATTGAAGAGGTAATTAATATTAATGCAATAGAGCTTTTAAACTTTGAGAAAAATGAGAGAAAGATCTTTGCGGTTATTAATTCTGTTGATGAGGGAATAATCTCGGTAAATAAAAACTTTGAGATAGAGATATTCAACAGCTACTGTGAAGAAGTATTTCACTATAAAAGGGATGAGGTAATTGGAAAGGATGTACGAAGGATAATTGGAAAAAGTATACCTCTAATTGATCTGATAAATGAAGGAAAGACATATGATAATATGGAACTCCATATAGAAAATGAAAGGGGACAGTCACATTATATTACAACAGGAAGAGCAATAAAGGATGACAATGATAATACAATAGGAGGAGTTGCATCTATAAAGGATATACATAAGGCAATACAGCTTGCAAATGCTATAACTTCAACAAGGGAGGGAGCATTTGCAGACATTGTGGGAAATAGCGATTCCATAGAAAAGGTTAAAAAAATGGCTGTAACTGTATCAAAAACAAACTCAACTGTGCTCCTCAGAGGAGAAAGTGGAACAGGGAAGGAACTGTTTGCAAGAGCCATTCATAACTTAAGCGATAGGAAAAGCAACAACTTTGTAGCCATTAATTGTGCCGCGCTTCCAGACAGCCTTATAGAAAGTGAATTGTTTGGTTATGAAAAGGGCAGTTTTACAGGGGCTGTAAGCAGCGGAAAGGATGGGTTATTTTTGGTGGCAGATGGAGGAACCCTATTTCTAGATGAGATTGGTGAGTTATCTACTGCAATGCAAGCGAAACTATTAAGAGTGCTTCAAGAAGGGGTAATTAGAAAAATAGGAAGTAATAAAGAAGAGAAGGTTGATGTTAGGATAATTGGTGCTACAAATAAAAACCTTGAAGAAATGGTTGAGAAATTTGAGTTCAGGGAAGATTTATACTATAGATTAAATGTAATACCAATTTATATTCCACCACTTAGGGACAGGCTAGAAGATATTCCAATTTTAGTGGGCTTTTTTTTGGATAAGCTTAACAACAGGTTAGGTAAGAATATATCAACTGCAAACCTGGAATTTATTGATGAACTTATGAAGTATAACTGGCCAGGAAATGTGAGAGAGCTGCAAAATGTTGTTGAAAGGGCTATGAACCTTTGTGAAGGTAGTATTTTATCTATTGAGCACTTAATTATTAATATTAAAGATAATAGAGGTATATTAAAAAAAGAAATCAATGAAAATTGTGAGTTGAAACTTGAAGAAGTAGTTAAAACCTGTGAGATTGAGGCAATAGTTAAGGCATTAGAGAAATATAAAAGCATAAGAAAAGCAGCAAAAGCACTTGGAGTGTCTCACACCACTGTTGTGAATAAAATAAATAAATACAAAATATGTTATCGTTCAAAAATTTGATGAAAATGGATTATTCCAAAATGTAGGGGCGAACAGTGTTCGCCCGAGTGCACTCGAGGATCTAGCTATTCTTTGATTGATGGTAATATTAACGGGCGAACACTGTTCGCCCCTACAATCAGGTAATAGAAATCAAAGTATCTAAATAGAGTATAAAAATGTAAATATATATTTACAATTGGAAAGAAAAATTTACAGAATTAAAATAAAAATGGTTCATAATATTTACAGTTTAAAAAGGAGGAGCTGAAAGGCTTCTCCTTTTAATGTTTGGTAATTTGGCACAAATATTGCTCTTATATAGATATAAATATCATAGCCAGGGGGAATAATTATGGACAAGAATTATTTAAAGGATATGGGATTTGCAACAAGGGCAATACATGGAGGACACAAAAAAGACTCAACTGGAGCACTGGCAACACCTATTTACCAAACCTCCACTTTTGTATTTGATTCAGCAGAACAGGGCGGAAGGCGGTTTGCAGGGGAAGAACAGGGATACATATATACAAGACTAGGAAATCCAACAAACTCACAGCTTGAAGAAAAACTAGCGATGCTTGAAGGTACAAAGGCTGCAGTGTCAACTGGTTCCGGAATGGGAGCTGTGTCAGCAGCAATATGGTCAGCATTAAAGGCTGGAGACCATCTTATAGCTGCAGACACATTGTATGGATGTACATTTGCATATCTAAATCATGGATTAACAAGCTTTGGAGTTGAGGTAACATTTGTTGATACGGAAGACCCTGAAAATATTAGAAAAGCTATGAAGGAAAATACAAGGGTAGTATATCTTGAAACTCCAGCAAATCCAACTTTAAAGATTACAGATATAGAAGCAATATCAAAAATAGCCCACATAAATGAAAACTGTCTGGTTATGGTTGACAACACCTTCAGTACACCATATATTCAAAGACCTATAGAATTAGGGGCAGATGTTGTAATCCACTCAGCAACTAAATTTCTTAACGGACATGGAGATGTTATTGCAGGCTTTGTTGCCGGGACAACAGAATTTATAAATAGAGTTAAATTCTTTGGAGTGAAGGACATGACTGGTTCATGCTTAAGCCCATTTGATGCATATTTAATAATTAGAGGAATGAAAACACTTGAAATAAGGATGGAAAAACATTGTGCAAATGCAATGAAGGTAGCAGAATTTTTAGAGTGCCATCCAGCCGTTAAGAAGGTTTACTATCCAGGACTAAAGAGTTTTGAGCAGTACGACTTAGCTAAAAAGCAGATGAGCCTTCCAGGAGCAGTTATTGCATTTGAACTGGTTGGAGGAATTGAAGAAGGCAAAAAAGTAATGAACAGCCTTAAACTCTGCAGTCTCGCTGTAAGCCTTGGAGATGCTGAAACACTTATCGAACATCCAGCATCAATGACACACTCACCATATACAAGTGAAGAAAGACTTGCTTGTGGCATAAGTGACGGACTTGTAAGAATAGCAGTGGGACTTGAAAATGTAGAGGATATAATTAGAGATTTAAGACAGGGATTAGATCAGGTGCTGTAGAATTAGTTTTATGTATATTGAAGCCTCCGAAAATAAATAATGTTTCGGAGGCTTTTAAAATGTTTAAAATGGACATATTAAAAGTAAGGGTAAACAGTGTTAGCCCGAGTGTACTCTAATATTTATATTTATAAATGAAAAAAGGCACTTGCATAATTTTGTAAGGACCATTATAATATATTGTAACTATCATTATAGTATATTTTAAATGCATTGAAGAAAAGTAGTAGGTTTATAAATGACCTAAAGAGAGCTGCCGGCTGGTGTAAGACAGTGGTTGTTTTAACTGAACTCGTTTCTGAGCAGTTAGGGTGAAATTTTAGTAGCCTTAACCGGGAAACCGTTATTTTATTTAAGTGGGCAGTATAATAACTGCCAAATAGAGTGGTACCGCGGAACTTTCGCCTCTGACTGAGGCGGAGGTTTTTTTTATTTGGCAAGGTTGCGTTCACTGTCATTGCTATGTAAGCCACTGCCTGTGGCTGTGTCATCCTGAAGGAGGAACGACTGAAGGATTTTCGAATCATAAGTCCTATTTCCGCTCATACATCAGTATGACGGGTGTTAGTACCGGTATAGGAGGATAGACTTTCAAACCTATCCTATTAAAAATAAAGGAGAAGTGAAAAAAGTGATTGAGTATAATCATAGGTCAATTGAAAAGAAATGGCAGGATTTATGGGAAAAGGAAGGCACCTTTTATGCCTCAGAGGATAAGTCAAAACCAAAATACTATGCATTAGTGGAATTTCCATATCCATCTGGAGAGGGTCTGCATGTTGGTCATCCAAGACCATATACTGCTCTTGATATTGTAGCAAGAAAAAGAAGACTTCAAGGGTATAATGTGCTTTATCCAATGGGCTGGGATGCATTTGGCCTGCCAACTGAAAATTATGCAATAAAGCATAGAATTCATCCCAAAAAAGTAACAGAGAGAAACGTTGCAAGGTTTAAGTCACAGTTAAAGTCATTAGGATTATCCTTTGACTGGTCAAGAGAAATAAACACCACAGACCCAGAGTATTACAAGTGGACACAGTGGATATTCTTAAAGCTATTTGAAAAAGGTCTCGCATATAAAAAGGAAGCATCCATTAACTGGTGTACCTGTTGTAAAATAGGCCTGGCAAATGAAGAGGTTGTAAATGGTGTTTGTGAACGCTGCAGTGGTGAAGTTGTAAGGAAGGTTAAAAATCAGTGGATGCTGAGAATTACTGATTATGCAGAAAAACTGTTAAAGGATCTTGACCTTGTTGACTATATTGATAGAGTAAAAATTCAACAGGCAAACTGGATAGGACGTTCTGAAGGAATGGAGGTTGACTTTGCAGTCACAGGGGGTAAGACTCTTAGAGTTTACACAACCCGCCCGGATACTCTTTATGGAGCAACATATATGGTTATTTCACCAGAGCATCCTATAATAGATGAGTTAAAAGAAAAAATAAATAATATGGATGCAATTGAAGAATACCAGGAATTTGCAAGTAAAAAATCTGATTTTGAAAGAACAGAGCTTGCAAAGGAAAAGACAGGCGTTGAGATTCAAGGAATTAGAGCTATAAACCCTGCTACAAATAAGGAAATTCCAATTTTCATATCAGATTATGTTTTAATGTCCTATGGAACAGGAGCAATAATGGCTGTTCCAGGACATGATACAAGAGACTGGGAATTTGCGAAAAAATTCAATCTCCCAATAATTGAGGTTGTTGCTGGGGGAAATGTTGATGAAGCACCATTTACTGATATAGAAGCCGGAACCATGATTAACTCAGATATATTAAATGGATTATCTGTAAAGGATGCAAAAGAGAAAATTGCTGATTTACTAGAACAAAAGGGAATAGGTAAGAGAAAGGTTAACTTTAAGCTTAGGGATTGGGTATTCTCCCGTCAAAGATATTGGGGAGAGCCAATTCCACTAGTATACTGTGAAAAGTGTGGATGGGTGCCAGTACCTGAGTCAGAGCTTCCACTTCATCTTCCAGAGGTTGAATCCTATGAACCTACGGATAATGGTGAATCTCCACTTGCTAATATTACAGACTGGGTAAATACTACTTGCCCAAAATGTGGAGGACCTGGCAAGAGAGAAACTGATACTATGCCTCAATG
>JBEQBT010000027.1:0-20646 GCA_041639705.1 Clostridiaceae bacterium
TATTAAGGGTAATTTTAGTCATGAAGATAATTTCCATCTTACACTAAAATTTATTGGTGAGGTTGGAGAAGAAAAACTTACAAAATTGAAATACTCACTGGATAGTACTGTAAAGCAAGTTGAACCCTTCTCTCTTATGTTTGACAGACTTGGATTTTTCACTAAGGAAGCAAAAAAGATTGTATGGATTGGCATAAGAAATGAGGATAAAGGCCTTGAACAGCTATATAACATACTAGAAGCTGTTCTATTTAATAATGGCTTTTCAAAGGATCTCAGAGGTTATAGTCCTCATATAACATTAGCCCGTGAGGCAGTATTTAAAGTTGGATTTGAAGAAAAGCTTAGTAAAATAGAAATAGATCCGAAGGAAATAAAGGTTAATAGAGTATCTCTTATGGAAAGTACAAGGGTAAATGGCAAGTTAAAATATAAAGCAATATATGTTAAGGAGATATAGATATAGTGCCAGAGACGAGATAAGTAACAAGTGTGTTTAAGTTTGTTACTTGCCAAGTAACTGGCACTATTTAGTCTAAGTGAACTCGTTCAGCTAAAGCTGAACGAGTTAATTTTAGAAGGTAAGTCTGCAATTATGCACACTTAGTATATGTCCCACGCTTGCCACGCTTGGTATCATTTTATATGGTAAAAATGGCTTTCTTATATTTGTCGAGAAACAGGCAATGTAAATTGCAGGGAAATGAAGTGATTTGTAGAATTTAAGTATTATCCAGTTATGAAATACATCTCTGATTTATGACATGGATATGGACTTAATACTAAAATAAAATATTATATTATATTATTCCGTGGAGGTGCTCAATGAAAAAGAGAATTATCATCCTGCTGACACTGATAATTTCGATTTTGATATTTTCTGCTTGTGGAAAAAGTAGAGAAACAACAGCCGATGTCCCAGAACAGAAACCAACAACTTCCACAACAACAACTAACCCAACCCCTGAACCAACAGTTACACCAACGCCAGAGCCCGAGGACACCTTTGTACCTATTGAGAAAGGGGTACGTCCCTATGCAGTTATGATAGACAACGAAGGTGTAAGAGTACTTCCTCAGGGAGGAATGGATAAGGCTCAGATAATATATGAAATAATAGTTGAGGGTGGGGAAACAAGGTTGATGGCGGTATTTTGGGGAGTAGATCCTGTTATGATAGGCCCTGTGAGAAGTGCAAGACATTATTTTCTTGACTATGCACTGGAGCATGATGCCATATATGTTCACTATGGTCAGAGCCCTCAGGCATTGAGTGATATAAAAACCTTGAGGGTAATCACTATAAATGGCCTTTATATAGGAAAAGAAGTATTTTGGGATTTAACTAAAGATAGGAATAACTGGCAGGATTCCTATACATCAATGTCAGAATTGAAGGAATATGCATCAAAGGTTAAGTATAGGACAACTACTGAAAAGGATCAGGTACTCCAGTATAATGTGGACAGGACTGACCTTGTGTCAGAGGAAAAGGTAGTGGAGATAGAGCTAAAATATTCTACTGCTTATACCAGTGGCTTTAAATATGACGAGGAATCACATATGTACTTGAGGTATCGTAAAGGGGAGCCCCAAATGGAGAGGACTTCCGGAGAACAACTTAAGACTGAAAATATTATAATTCAAATAACTAGGACAAGCTCCATTTATGGGGATGCAAAGGGAAGGTTGGAAGTAGAAACAGTTGGTCAAGGTAAGGGTTATTACATAACTGAGGGAAAAAAAGTAGATATTAAATGGAGTAAAGCATCACGCTCGAAGCCGACAAAATATACTCTGGAGGATGGAACTCCTATTAAGCTAAATCCAGGACAAACCTGGATACAGATAATGCCTACCCAGGGGAAAATAACTTTCAAATGATTTGAGCTGAACGGGAGAGATGGATAAGACAAGAATGTACCAATGCTGTTGTAAAACTATAAAATATCATGTTTCACATTAAGCCTATTTCAGGTTTGTCATACAGAACGCAGTAAAGGATATTAAGGTATCAGCAGTAAGGATTCTTCACTGGGTTCTGTATGACAAGGTGCCTACGCTGACAGCAACAGCACCTTAATGGATGCTATTTAAATGTCTGAAAGCCAGGGCTCTAATATTTCAAAGGGTATTTTTACATCAGGAACACTTTCTCCCATATAAACAGTAGGTTTAAGCTTCCCATGATAATCACTTCCTCCTGAGGCATAAAGCTTGTGCTTACTGCAGTAATTAAGAAGATAATTTGTTTTGTCCATCCCATGAAGGGAATGATAGCATTCTATGCCATCCAGTGCATTTAAAGAAATTATTGAATTAAGAAATTCTTCATGGTCATCTACAATATATCCATAAAGATGAGCAAGGAATGATTTTCCACCTGCATTTTTTAAAAGTTTATTACATGTAAAAGGGGCTCAATGCTATATTATTCAAGTTATAGTTAAATGTTACATAATAGATATAACAGAACTACCCCTTTATAGTAGACAGTCAAAATAATAAAACTGTTCTATAAAAGGGGTAGTTCATATTAGGATTGGGGTGTTTATTCTATAATATCAAAAAAATGAACCTACTAGTAAAGCAAGTGTTAAACCTATTAATATAATAATGGTTATCCATGAAATTATATTGTTAATAGGCTTATTTACATATTTGCCCATTATCTCCTTGTTGTTTATAAGTAGTATCATGCATATCAAAACCACAGGAAGAAGTACGCCGTTTAATACCTGTGACCATAGTGTTATTCCAATCAATGGTGCATTTGGAATCAGTATTATTGCTACAGATATAATAATAATACCTGTAAAGAGCCAGTAAAATTGGGGGGCTTCTTTCCATTTCTTATCTATGCCAGCTTCAAAACCAAATGCCTCGCATACATAAAAAGCTGTTGCAATGGGCAATATTGTCGCTGAAAATACTGAAGCAACAAAAAGGCCAAAAGCAAATATCTGAGATGAAAATTCTCCTGCAAGAGGGCCTAGAGCCATGGCTGCATCCTTTGCTTCATTAATTTTGATACCATTTACATAAAGTGTTGATGCAGTGGCTACCATTATGAAGAAAGCAACCACAACAGTAGCAGTACTTCCAATTATTACATCCCACCTTGTGAATTTATAATCCTCAATTTTAAGCCCCTTTTCAATAACCGCTGACTGCATGTAAAACTGCATCCATGGTGCTATCGTAGTGCCTATTATGCCTATCACTATGGAAATATATCCGAAATCCAATTTAATATCCGGACGGATTATTGAAGCTCCAATCATACCCCAATTCGGGCGGCCAATTAAAGCAGAGATAACATAGGATAACAAAAATACACTGAATATAAGAAATATTTTTTCAGCTGACTTGTATGTCCCCTTTACTACAAGAAACCAAACTGCGATTGCCGCAAGAGGTACTGCTATATACTTACTTACGCCAAATACCTGCATGCTGCCTGCGACACCTGCAAATTCAGTAGTAGTGTTTCCTATATCTGCAACCAAGAGGCCTAAAAATATATAAAAAGTAACTTTTGCTCCTGCATTTTCACGTATAAGGTCAGCAAGTCCCTTTCCAGTAACTACACCCATTCTTGCATTCATTTCCTGTACTATTACAAGTACAATAAATGCAGGAATAAGGGTCCACAAAAGCATATATCCATAAGTTGCACCGGCAACAGAATAGGTTGTTATTCCACCTGCATCATTATCAACACTTCCGGTTATGATACCAGGACCTAAAATTGCTAAAAACATTGCAAGATTTTGTAAAAAATTTGATTTTTTTAATTTTGCTATCATCTCTGCCACCCCTATCCTACTCTTTTTCTTCTTGCTTTTAGAAGGTTATATACGACATCATTAATAATAACCATTCCAAGCATTGTTTTATCCTTATCAACAACTGGAAGGGCAAGCAGATTGTACTTTGATATTATTTCATTAATAGAGTCGATTTTATCATTGTCATATACATAGAGTACATTTTCATTCATTATTTCTTTAATTTTAATTTCAGGTTCTGCAACAACAATATCTCTTAAGGCTACTGCTGCAATAAGCCTTTCCTTTTCATCAACAATATATAGAGAATATATAGTATCTGGCTCAGGCTTTGTTCTCCTTAACTCAACAAATACATCATTAACACTCATATTCTCATTGAAGCAGATATAATCAGTAGACATTATGCTCCCGACAGTGTTATCAGGGTATTCCATCAACTCCCTGACTTCCTTGGAGGCATCATGCTCCATTTCTTTTAAAATCTCTTCTGCAAAGTCATCTTCCATCTCACCAAGTATATCTGCAACCTCATCAGCAGGCATTTTCTCGAGAACATCAGCTGCCTTTGAAATCGTAAGGCCCTCAAGCACCTGAACCTGTGCATCGGTTTCCAATTCCTCAAGTACGTCTGCAGCCTTGTTTTCATCAAGTGAAGCAAATATCTTAACCTGGTTGTGTTTATCCAAATCCTCCATTATGTCTGCCAGATCAGATGGATGCAGCGTGGCAAGCTTAGAATATTCCTTTGACAGTTTGATTCCTGAATGGCTCAAATCTACTGTCTCTACATCATCCCAGAGCATCAGGCGGCTTGGTATACTTTTACCTAAGAAGTTCAATAATTTCTTTAAAGATTTTGCAAATCCAAGTCTTCTTAAAAGTCCTTCAAGACCAACATCAACTGCAATAAGATATGTTCCCGTAGACAGTGCGGCAAATCTTAAATCGTTTACTCTTACAAGCTTCTTGCCATCTATATCAACAATCTGCCTGTCAAGTATATTCTTTGCTACAGACATAAGGTTATCCTTCTGTGAAACATAATCCCTTAAACTGCTGCACTTTATTATATACTGTCCATGTTCCTTTGTTATGTTAAAATTAGAAAAATCTACAACCCTGGTATCCATTCCTGTTTTAATCTTGACTGCCACAACTCTTGGCCTAATAAAATCAAGGTCGACTATTAAATCCCTTATTTTTCCTATTACATTTTTTGAATCTGATATAACCTTGCTGCCAATGAGGCGGCTAAGATAAAATGTTGTTACTGATACCATAAAAACATCCCTCCATTTTTAACGGAAGGATGTAAAAAGACAAATCTATATTAAACCTAAACAATTACTGCCTAAGCAAGATTATAACATCCTTCCGAATAAGATTAATTTTTCTACTATACGGGTCTCCTTCCATTTTAAAAAATCAGCTCCTTCCTGTTATATTAACAAAAAACCTCCACCTTGCTTGAACATGGTGAAGGGTTTAGGCAAGCATACCCGTTCAAGCTTTAGCACCATAAGGCATGAAATTGCATTAGGTAATGCCTTAGTTTTCGGCAATACCTGCTGACCAGTTCAGAGTGTCTCCACTCTTTTACGGCAGCAACCCTTATCCTTATAGTAGCCTCACCTACCGAGAATTATTTTATTAAATAAATTATAGTTCTTAGATTGTAGAAATACAAATGTTTTAGTTAAATTTGTGGCGTTTTTCGCGGTTATTTTAAAAAATTTAGCATTAGCTCAATATTACTGTACATACTTAACTCTATTTAGCTATATTTCTGGCTGCGAATATATGGATATGGCTAAATACCGCACATCAATATATAATATGCTGTAGGTGTATTTTTGCTCATTGCTGTCTTAAATAACCCTGACCATCATAGAAACATTCAAAAAAACTTCTTAAAAAACCCTTACTGTCATAAAAGCATTCATCTGCATTTCTCAGTATACCCTCATAATCGTAGAAGGACTCCCCGGGCAATCTTAGAATACCATTAGAGTCAATAAAAGCATCTTGTGGGTTTCTCAAATTACCTTTAGCATCAAAAAAGCATTCTGTTCTAGAATACATTACTAATATGACACTCCTTTTTAATATAAATACATTAGGTAATACAATTTATATTGGTTTTATAATTATATAATACCTGTGTATTTATAACTTGTATAATAATTGTTTTAAAATTAGATATATTTAATATTTATAAAAAAAACTATGAAACTATATAGTCCCGCAGGTTTTATTCATACCATGCTGCCGATATATCGACCCAGCGACATGCAAACCACTGCATTGCCTGTTCTATTATATATATTATTTACAATCATATTATATTATATGCTCTTAAACTGTCAATAGTTTATTACACAAGTTACGTCAATAGTTACGTCAATACGTCAATAGTTATAAGGGACATATACTTATTGTTTATTATACACAAATAGTTATAAGGGACATATACTTATTGTTTATTATACACAAACATCTCATTATCAGAGTTGAGTTAAAAAACTATTCTGTGAACGCTTTTTTTGCATGTTTAGCTTATTTTAATTTTTTTTATTTTTAAAGTAGGCAGGGATTTTTTGGATACTTGAAGAATATATACCCTAAAATATTTTTACGTTAGTAGTATATATATTTAATTTCAAAGGGGGATTACAATGGCAAAGACTTTAAAAGAAAGAAAAGATGTAGATCAACAACTTACCTGGGATCTATCCGCCATATACAAAACAGAGGAGGAGTATAATTCTGCTGTAAGCAAAGCCCAGAAATTGACTGGTGAAATTGAAACCAGCTACAAGGGAAAGCTTAATTCTCCAAATGTTATAAACGAATGTCTGGATAAAATTAAAGAAATAACACAAGTTATAACCCTTACAGCAACCTATGCACATTTGGCAGTTTCTGTTGACCAGACCAATGTGGAAAATCAGACTAGATATATGACGCTTATGAACATATTATCAAACCTTCAGAGCAGATTAAGCTTTGTAAGGAGCGAAATTATTGAGGCAGATGAAAAAATAATAGAGCAGGCTGTTGAAAAATCCAGTAAAAACACCAACTATTTAAAAGAAATTATGAGATTTAAACCCCATGCACTGCATCCGGAGGTCGAGAAGACTCTATCTGCATTGTCAGAAACTTTTGAATCTCCAGAAACCATATATAACAGAGCAAAGCTTTCTGATATGGATTTCAAAACCTTCACAGTAGAGGGAAAGGAATATCCTCTTAGCTTTGTTCTATTTGAAAATGAATGGGAGTATGAAAGGGATATTAAAATCAGAAGAGCTGCATTCAATGCATTTTCTACTAAGCTAGGAGAATACCAACATACTGTTGCAGCTGCCTACCAGACTCAGATCCAAAAAGAAAAGACTCTTGCAAATCTTAGGGGCTTTGATTCTGTTATAGACAGCCTTTTATTTGACCAGGAAGTAGACAGGACTCTATATGACAGACAGATAGATATAATAATGGAAAAACTGGCGCCGCATATGAGAAAATATGTAAAGCTTCTTCAGAAGATTCATAAATTAGATGAAATGACCTTTGCAGATTTGAAGCTGGTGGTAGACCCAAGCTATGAGCCTTCAATAACTGTTGAGGAATCAAAAAAATATACACTTGCAGCGCTTTCAGTACTGGGTGAGGATTATTCAGAGATGGTTAAGAGGGCATATGCTGAAAGATGGATTGATTTTGTTCAAAATAAGGGAAAATCAACAGGGGCATTTTGTTCAAGTCCATATGGAAGCCATCCCTACATATTAATTTCCTGGACTGAAAGAATGAGGGAAGTATTTGTGCTGTCCCATGAGCTTGGACATGCAGGACACTTCCATTTATCCCATCAAAATCAAAATATATTTGATGCAAGACCATCTCTGTACTTTATAGAATCACCTTCAACAATGAATGAGATGCTCATGGCAAATTATCTTATGAAAACAAATGATGATCCACGATTTAGAAGATGGGTATTATCCTCAATGATAAGCCGTACCTATTATCACAACTTTGTAACCCACCTTCTAGAGGCAGCCTACCAAAGAGAGGTTTATAAAATAATTGATAATGGTGGAAGCGTACAGGCTCCAATGCTTAATGAAATAAAAAGAGGAGTACTGGAAAGGTTCTGGGGAGATACTGTAAGAATAAATCCTGGAGCAGAGTTAACATGGATGAGACAGCCACATTATTACATGGGACTTTATCCATATACCTACAGTGCAGGACTTACTATAGCTACAGAAGTCAGCGGTCGAATTTTAAAGGAAGGACAGCCTGCAGTAGAGGATTGGAGATCTGTTTTAAAGGCAGGAGGAACCAAGACACCTGTAGAGCTTGCAAAAATGGCAGGGGTAGATATAACTACAGAAAAGCCACTGCTTAATACAATAGAGCATATAGGAAACATAATTGATGAGATAGTAAAGCTTACAGGAGAGTTAGAGGGTATATAAGGGACGGTTAATTAATGTCACGCACGTAACAAGTAACAAACTTAAACACTCTTGTCACTTGTTATGTACCAAACATATTTTTATCATAAGAACGTTATATTATAAAAATTTTAATTTTGTGAGGCGGGTAAGATGAATATAATGAAGTATGTCCTTGCTGGGATTCCTTCAATTGTTTTAATATTCCTAGGCATAAGTATTAGACACTTTAAGGCATACTGGCTTATTTCCGGTTACAACACAATGTCTGCTGAAAAGAAAAAGAATGTAGACGTTGAGAGTCTAGGCAAAATGATGGGAAACTTTTGCTTAGTTTTAGCAGGCTTGATGTTTGTTTTTATTTTAGCATTAACTTTTGAGCAAACCACGTTTTCAATAATTACAGCATTGTTGATTGCAGCTGCAATAATATATTTCATTATAAAATCCCAAAAGTTTGATGGTAATGCAATGAAAAGCAACGGGAAAATGAAAAAAAGCAGTAAAGTTATAGTTGGTTTAATTGTTGCTTTCCTAGTATTAGTATTTATAGGTGTAGGGTTTCTTCTATATAAAAGCAATCAGTCTATCAAATATAATATTTCAGAGGATAGTATTCAAATTGTAAGTTTATATGGAGAAACAATAAGGTTTAGTGATATAAATAATATTTATATAAGTGACCAAATTCCTAATATAACATTAAGAACAAATGGTTCAGCAGTTGGAAACATGCTAAAGGGTTATTTTAATGTTGACCAAATTGGGAATGTAAAGCTTTTTATAAACACCAAAATTCCATCTTTTATTTTTATTGAAACAGATAATAAAACGATTATTCTAAATGACCGAGATAAAGCCAGCACCCAGGAGCTTTACACGAAGTTAGAGAAAATGAAAAAATAGGAGACGCTTACTTAATGTTTTGTACAGAATACAACCTCCATTTACAGATAAAAAAACAAAACTGTAATGGAGGTTGTTTGTATTAATTAGGGGATAGGCTAATTTTGTATTTAGGTTCTGTTTAAGAATATTGTTGATATTTGATACTTGCCTCTGTAAGGGTTAAAAGTGTTCGCCTGCTATTATGCATTATAATCAAAAAGATTCTATATTTAAAACATCTATTAAAAGAGAAATGAAACATAAAGTAAGCGTCCCTAGAAATACAAACATTAAGTAACTGCCCTAGAAATATAAAACTCCAAAAAACAAAGCATTAAAAAGTAAAGTCTAATAGATGAAGTAAGAGGGAGGTGCAGCATTGGAAGATATTGATATTGTAGTACGGGCTGTTAATGGGGACAAGGATTCCTTTGCAGAGTTAATACATTTTCTACTACTGTCCCTTGTCAATGCTGGGCACCCAGTCCATAGAATCTATAGGCAAATTAAATTCTGTTATTAGTTTCTCTAATTGCTGACATTTCCATATAGGGGTTTATTATTGCATGCTTACACCAGCTATATATGTCCTGCCAATTTTATCTGTGTTGTCAAAAATATTATAAACAGGATAATTACAATTAATAAATCATTTAATGTATTGACTTATTAAAACAAATAAATTAATATAATTATAAGTGGATATATCAACATAACAACATAGCGACATAACAACATATCCAACTTATTGTAAAATAAAGGAATTAAGGGGTAAGGGTATGGAACAGTTTAATTTAATGATGCCTAAGTATTACATAATCAAAAACAGAATAATTGACATGATTAATAGTGAAGAAGTTAGTGAAGATGGAATCATTCCTAGCGAAAGAGATTTAATGACAAGATTTAATGTAAGCAGAATCACAGTAAAAAGAGCAATTGACGAATTGGTTAATGAGGGGTACTTATATAGAATTCAAGGAAAAGGTACCTTCATAAAATCTGATGAGGGAAACCATGACCTTGTTTCTTTAATGAGCTGTACTGAAGACATATTAAGAATGGGAATGACACCATCTAAAAAGCTAATTTACCATTCAGTTCAAGAAGCTGATGTAATTCGTATTAAAAGGCTTCAACTGATTAAGGGCGATAGGGTTCTAGAGCTGAAAAGAGTCTATTATGCAGACAATGAACCATTAAACTATACTACCACCTATCTACCATGTAAAATATTTCCGGGGATTGAAAATTATGATTTTGGCAAGGAATCAGTTTATGAAGTTATTGAAAATAAATATGGTGTAAAAATTACAAAAACACAAAGAACCCTCGAAGCTGTTTTAGCAATAGATGATGTTGCAGATTATCTAGAATTAGATCAAAAAGAGCCTGTTATATTATTTAGAGCTATAACCTTGGGAGTTACTAATGGAAAGGAAATACCAATTGAAACCTTTAAGAGTTATTATAGGACGGATAGATTTAAATTTTATATAAACCAGATTAAATAATACTATTTTTACTGATGAAAATGGTACAGGTTTCTCTTTTCTTTTCTACATATCAAACGGAGAAAACTTTGCTGTTTCAATATAAAAAACAGTGCTTATTTATGACTCAAGCACTGTATTTAACTACTTAGAAAAAAGAGGGGGATTAAAATGTCAAAAATCAAGTCATCTAAAAAACTTATTGCAGTTCTTTCCATGTTAATGGTTATTATCCTAACGTTTACTGGTTGCAGTGGTAAAAGCAGTGATAGTTCAACCAAAAAAGATTTAGGCATTGCTTTACTAACTTCTGCGGCAGGGCCAAACGATAATGGCTACAATGCATCAGCAATCAAGGGATTGGAAAAGGTTAAAGCTGATCTGGGTATTGACTACAAGGTAGTTGAATCAACAGATATACCTGGGAGTCTTGCAGAATTGGCTAAAGCAGGGTACAAGCTTATATTTACACTTGAATATAACTTTGATGCATTAATCAATGGGGTTGGTGGGGGAAAACCAATTGCAGAACAGTATCCAGATACAACCTTTGTTATTTTTAATGACAATCCAAATGTAAATTCAGATGGAACTGTTAAACATAAGAACGTAATTTCAGTTTTATTTGATGTTCATGAAGCATCATATTTAGCTGGATCACTAAGTGTATTAGTGAATGAAAATCAAGAAGTATTGTTTGATGGGGCAAATTACAGTTTTACAAAGGGTGATGAAGGTAGAAAGATTGGATTTTTTGGTGGTACAAAGTCAAATGGAATTACAGTATTTGGCTATGGATTTGCAGAAGGTATGAATTATGAAGCTAAGAAGCTTGGAGTAAATTACACATATTTAAGTGACTATAATGTTGGATTTAGTGATTCAGCTGCAGGTGCAACAAAGGCGAACACATATTTCTCTGAAGGAGCTAATACAATTTTCTCAGTTGCTGGTGCAGTAGGAGATGGTGTTACATCAAAGGCTAAGGAAGTAAAAAAATTAGCAATTGAAGTAGATGCAAATAAGGATAACAACCAACCAGGCTATGTATTAACAAGTGTATTGAAAAATACAGAGGTTCCTGTGTATAATATTGCAAAAAATTATAAAAACAATACAATGGGAGAAGTTAATGGAAAGGTAATAAGCTATGACCTTGCTTCAAAGGCAACTGGAATTACGGATTTATCAGTTATTGAATCAAAGGTACAAGCATCTGGAAAGGCTAAGTGGGAAGAAATAAAGACTGAACTTCAGGATATAACAAACAAGATCGCTTCTGGTGAAATTAAAGTAACTAATGCTCAAGCTGGAGAAGCATTTGATAAATCAAGCTTAAGCAATGTAAAAATGCCAAATGATTAATAGCTGATAAAAGAGGAGATAGCATGAATAAGATAGAGACTTTAAATTTAACTAAGAAGTTTGGGAATTTCACTGCAAATGATGATATAAGCATATCCGTTAAAGAAGGAGAAATTACTGCCATAGTAGGCGAAAATGGAGCAGGTAAAACCACCCTTATGAATATGCTGTATGGATTATTACAGCCTACAAGCGGAGAAATTCGTATTGATGGCAGGGTAGTAAATTTTAAGTCTCCTATAGATGCAATTTCAAATGGGATAGGCATGGTGCACCAACATTTTAAGTTGGTGCCCAGCCTTACAGTTTTTGAAAATATAATGCTTGGCATTGAAGTTAATAAAAAAGTAAAAATAGGGAAGAAATTTAAACTTAATAGCTTTATAATTGATGAGAAGAATGAAAGAGAAGAGGTACAAAAGATTATAGATCTATATAAATTTGATTTAAAACCCAATGATAAGGTTGAAAGTATATCTATAGGAGCAAAACAGAGAATTGAAATACTAAAAATGCTATATAGAAACGTAGATATTTTAATATTTGACGAACCTACGGCGGTGCTTACACCTCAGGAAGTGGACGAGATACTTGAGAGCTTTAGGGAACTGAAAAAACAGGGTAAAACTATAATCTTAATAACACATAAGCTAAGGGAAGTAATGGAAGTTAGTGATAATGTCATTGTTATAAAGCGAGGTAAGGTAGTAGGAGAGAAAAGAACTAAGGATACATCCAGTGAAGAATTAGCCAATATGATGGTAGGAAGAGATATCTTAATAAATGTAAATATGGATAGAAATAAAAAAGAAGGAATACCTGTCGTTTATGAGCTCAAAAAAATTTCTACAGAGTCCTGCCCTGGCAAAAAGTGCCTGGATGGAATAAGCTTTAAAATACATGAAAGTGAGATATTAGGAATAGCCGGGGTAGAAGGAAATGGTCAAAGTGAACTTGTTAAGGTCATTACTGGCTTGATGGAATCCACAGAGGGAGAAATTTTTATTAATGGCAAAAAAATTACTAATGAATGGCCAAAGGAAATTAGGAAATCGGGAATAGGTATTATACCTGAAGACAGATATGCACAGGGATTATGCATAGATATGAAAATATCTAATAATTTGATAGCTGGTTATCATGATAGAGAAGAATATTCAAGGCATGGCATTATGAAATTTGATCAAATTGAAAGAAATTCAAATAGTCTTATAGATAAATATGATATAAGGGTTGCAGATAGGAATGGCAATGTTTCTCAATTATCAGGGGGTAATGCACAGAAGGTTATAATTGCAAGAGAATTTGAGTCAGATCCAAGTCTTTTAATTGCTTCTCAGCCTACTAGAGGGGTGGATATAGGGTCGATAGAATTCATTCACAATAAAATATTGGAACTGAAAAAGAGAAAAAAAGCAATTTTATTAATATCTAGCGAGTTGTCAGAGATAATGAATTTAAGTGACCAGATTGCAGTTATGTACAAAGGAAAAATAATTGATATTGTTGATGCAGAAAAGACAACGGCTTCTGAATTAGGTTTGCTTATGGCAGGAATTAAAAAGAATGAAGAATTAGGCAAGGGGGTTAGCAATGAAGCTATTTAATAATAAATATAAAATGATAATTGGAACATTAATCCCAATACTTGCTGCTTTTACTTTAGGTGCTGTAATGATAATTTCAATAGGGGAAGATCCATTATTAACCTATAGAATAATGATTGAAAAATCACTATTTACTGTTCCGGGCATATTAAAAACATTACACTTTGCTTCACCCTTGATATTGACAGGGTTAGCTATAGCTATTTCATTTAAAGCAAATATTTTTAACATGGGTGTTGAAGGAGGAGCAGTATTAGGTGGTTTTTTTGCTGGGGTGGTTGGATTTTCAATACAAGGTCTGCCACCTATAGCACACATTTCTCTTAGTCTGCTGACTGGAATCTTAGTGGGTATGCTGTTTGCACTAATACCGGCAGTGCTTAAGGCTTATTTTAAAGTAGATGTAATGGTAGTAACATTGATGTTAAATTATGTTGTTGTAGAACTAGTGAAATATTTAGCTCAGGGAGTATTTAGAGACCCTACATCAGGTTATGTATCCACATATGCAATTTCAAAAAGCGCTATGTTCAACAAATTGTTCGGCACCGATATAACTGGCTTCTTTTTTATTGCATTGTTAGTATTTTTCATACTATATATAGTATTTAAAAAGACAAAGCTAGGTTATGAGATAACTGCAATTGGTAAGAATTCAGAGTTTGCTGAGGCAATGGGTATGAAGGTAAGTACAAATATTATAAAGATTATGCTTATAAGTGGTGCTTTAAGTGGTTTAGCTGGTGCTGGATATTTAATGAGTGAAAAATATAGATTTGCTTTGGATTTTTCAGGAAACCCAGGCCTAGGTTGGGATGGAATGCTTATAGCTTTATTAGGAAATCATAGTCCAATTGGGGTGCTAATTGCTGCAATATTCTATGCAGCTCTAAAAACAGGCAGTGAGTATATAGGAATATATACAAATGTACCAAAGGATATTGTTGCAATTATACAAGGATTATTGATTCTATTCCTATCAGCAAAATTCATTAATGATAGATTAAATATTATGGGGTTGATTAAAAACAAATTAATTAAGAAAAAACCAGTGAATATAGATTTAAAGGATATTGGAGGGAAGAAATAATGAGACTTTTAAGTAATATATTATACGATATGGTATATAACAGCACCCCTCTAATTCTAGCTGTTTTGGGAGGATTATTTGCTTACAAAGCTAATGTACTCAATATTGGGCTTGAAGGAATGATACTTACAGGAGCATTTTCCAGTACACTTTTTATTTATTTAACAGGAAATTATCTACTGGGGATAATACTTGCTATAATTTGTACTTTACTTGTTGGTTATATTTTTGCTGTGTTTAGTATAAGTTTAAAAAGTAATTTTATTATTACTGGATTTGGTTTAAATATATTGGTTGCTGCTATTGCTACATTCATATTAAAATTTAAAAAGCTTCCAAATATTAATATTTCCAATTTTGTAAATGTAAGTTCAATGAAAATTCAGATACCTATTATCAAGGATATACCAATTTTGTCAAGTATACTAAATGGACATACTCCAATAACATATTTAAGTATAATATTAATTTTTGTTATTGCAGTTGTACTATATAAAACAAAATTTGGGGTACACCTTAGAGTTGTAGGAGAAAATGAGGAAGCAGCAAAGTCAGTTGGAATAAAAGTAAACAACTATAAATATGCAGCGATATTGATAGGAGCAGTATTAACTGCATTGGCGGGTATCAATTTATCCTCTGAAAGAATGGGTATATTTACTGATAATATGGTTGCAGGCAGAGGCTTTATTGCAATTGCAGCAATTTATTGTGGAAAGGCGGATCCTTTTAAGTCATCACTTTATGCAATACTATTTGGGCTGGCGAAATCCCTGGCTATTAATCTTGGACTATATGCAGGACCTATTTCGGGGTTGTTTGAAATGATTCCATATTTGATGATAGTGCTTGTATTGTTTTTAGTATCAGGAATAGCTACAAAAAAGACAAAGCTGAGGGGGTTTTAAATAATGAGTAAGGCAGCACTGCTAATAATCGATATGGTAAAGGATTTTACAGATCCCAAAGGGTTAGTTTTTTATCCACAGAATAGAGATGTTTTACAGAGAATTAAAAAAGTACTTGAAGAGTGCAGGAAAAAAGAAATACTTGTTTTATTCTTTAGACACAGCTACAGAAATAACAAGTTTGATAAAAATCTAATAAATATGAGGCCTAACTGCATTGAAGGGACGGGAGGGGACGAAATAGACCCAATGCTTGTTGTGGACGAGGACAAGGATTATGTTATTAAGAAAAGAAGATATAGTGGTTTCTTTGGAACGGATTTGGATTTGATATTAAGGGAGAATAATATCAAAAATGTTATTATAACGGGAACTAAAACTAATTGTTGCATAAGAGCTACAGTTACTGATGCCTATTACCTGGATTATAATGTATATGTTGTTTCTGACTGTGTTGCAACAAATGATGAGGTAGTAAATCAAGTTCATTTATCAGACATTAAAAAATATTTTGGTAATGTTATATCATCAGAGGAGCTTTTTGGGCTTTTTGAAAAGGGAGATTTATAAATGGGATATGATATTGTTACTAGCGGATATATCAGTATGGATAGAATTATAAAGGTAGAAAGGCCTCTTTGTCCTGGATATACTTCCATTATATCAAATTCGGATAACACAAGGGTATATTATGGAGGCTGTCCAATTAACATTTCCTATCTATTGGGGAAGATGGGAGTAAAAGCTCTGCCTATAATAAGGGTTGGCGAGGACAGAGATACAGATGAGTTTATAAAATATTTAAGGGTTGCGGATGTAATGCTTGACGCTGTTGATGTAATAAAGGATGAAGCTTCATCAAATTGTTACATTGTATCTGATAGGGATAATAACCATGTTACAATTTTTTATCCAGGTGCCATGGATTCGAAATACAGCAGAGAAATGAATGATAAGTTTTTTAGAGATTCTAAATTGGGAGTACTTACAGTAGGCTCATATAAGGATAACATAGAATTTTTTATAAAATGTAAAAAACATAATTTACCAATAGTTTTTGGAACAAAACTGGATTATGACGCATTCCCGAAGGATTTTCTAAGGGAAGTTTTAATAAATAGCAAAATTATATTTTCAAATGAATCAGAAGCAGAGGATATAAAATCAGTTTTGAATGTAAGCAATATTACTGATTTATTTAATATTGGAGCTGCTGAAGTAATTGTTACAACCCTTGGAGAAAAAGGAAGCATATATTATGAAAAGAATTATACTGGTTTTCAGTCAGAGCAAATTAAACCCTTCAGAATTGAAGAGGTAGTAGATGCAACAGGTGCTGGAGACGCGTATATTGCAGGATTTTTATATGGGTATCTTAACAATAAAAGTGTTAGAGAATCCTGTTTTATGGGTAGTGTTATGTCTTCATTCATTATAGAAAGGGTGGGATGTACTACTAATGCACCAAAACCTGAAGAGTTCTTCAGCAGATTTGAAAGATATATAAATGAAAAATGAGGTGATATTCATGCCAACTTTATATTTAAAAGCTAACAAAAATGATATATCAAAATATGTAATATTTTCGGGGGACCCTTGGAGAGTAGATACACTTCAAAGGTTATTGGATAATCCAATGCATATTGCCTTTAATAGAGAATTTAACACATATACTGGAACATATAATGGAGTTCCAATTACAATTTCATCAACAGGTATAGGTGCTCCATCAGCAGCTATTGCTATGGAAGAATTATATGAATGTGGAATGGAAGTTGCTGTGCGAATGGGAACTGTAATGGGTTTAAAAGATAATATGCTAGGCAAACTATTAATACCAAATGGCTCTATGAGAATGGAGTCAACCAGTGATACCTATGCACCTAAAGCATTTCCAGCAGTAGCTAACCTGGATTTGGTAAATTCCATGAATAGAAGTGTATTAGCAAACAATAGGGAGTATATTAACGGGATAACATGTTCTATGGATGGTTTTTATAGCAAAATGAGGGAATCAAAATTGTCAAAAAAGATGAACACAGATATTTTAAATACATTCGATGAGCTTGAAAAATATAATATTACAGGGGTAGACATGGAAACAAGTCTAATGTTAGTTCTGGGTAATTTAATGGGGATTAAGGCATGCAGTGTGACCATGACTACTGTTCTAAGAAACCTGAAGGCTGTACTTGAAGGGGAAGACAGAAAAAAGGCAGAAGAGGATTTATGCAAAATAGTTCTGGATGGAATTATAATATATGATAAAGAGGGATACAAGTATGAGTAAATTAGATTTTAACAAAAAACTGATTATAGGAATGGTACATTGTCTGCCACTTCCTGGGACAGTTAATTATAAGGATAATATGTCCCAAATAATTGCTCAGGCAATAGCTGATGCTGTGACACTTGAAAGGGCAGGTGCTAATGCTATAATTGTTGAAAATATGGGTGATGACCCATTCAATATTAAACTCGATAATATTCAAATAGCAGCCTTAGCATCTGTAAGTACATTAGTATCAGAAAAAGTTAATATTCCAATAGGAATTGATGCAGCTATGAATGATTATGAGACTGCATTATCCATTGCAAAGGTTATCAATGCAGATTTTGTAAGAGTACCGGTATTCGTTGACACTGTAGAATTCTATGGTGGGATTATTAAGCCATGCGCAAGGGAAGCAATGCTGTATAGAAAAAGAATAGGTGCAGAAAATGTGAAAATATTTGCAGACATACAAGTTAAGCATACCCATATGCTGCTTCCTACTGTTTCAATAGAAGACTCGGCAAGTGCAGCAATTAGTTGTGGAGCCGATGCAATAATTGTAACAGGAACTCATATAGGCAAAGAGACACCTATGGAAATAATTAAGAAAGTAAAGGCCATGTCATCAATTCCTATAATAGTAGGAAGTGGTGTTAAGAAAAGCAATATTAAAGAACAGCTGGAGATTGCCAATGGGGCTATAATTGGCTCTAGTCTAAAAGTTGGCGGTGTAATTACAAACCCAGTATCCTATGAACTAACGAAGGAAGTAATAGATAAACTTAACAATTAGGAGTGAAATACAATGATGAGACCAATGAAATTAGCAGGTAAAGAACTTATGTTTGGAACAGGATGTTTGGAACACTTAAAAACATTAAAGGGCAGCAAAGCATTTATTGTTACTGGTGGGACAAGCATGCAAAAAAGTGGCATACTTCAAAGAGTTATTGATTGCCTTAAGGAAGTAAATATTGATAGCAAGGTGTTTTCAGGAGTTGAGCCTGATCCTCTATTTAGTACAGTAATGATAGGCGCAAATGGAATGAAAGAGTATGAACCTGATATTATTATAGGCCTTGGTGGTGGCTCAGCAATGGACGCTGCAAAGGCTATGTGGGTATACTATGAAAATGACAATTTAAAAACATTACATGATATATTGCCGCCTAATAAATTTCCAAGCCTAAGAAAGAAGGCTTATTTAGTATGCATACCTTCAACAAGTGGAACAGCAAGTGAGGTAAGTAGATCAATAGTAATTACAGAAGATGAAACACATAAAAAGTATGGCGTTGGGAATATGGAGATGATGCCTGATATTGCAATATGTGATCCAGTTGTAACAGTTACCATGCCGGAAAAAATAACAGCTGAAACAGGTATGGATGCACTGTGCCATGCACTGGAAGCTTGGGTATCAAATAGAGCTAACTATGTCAGCAACATTCTTGCTGAAGCTGCAGTTAAGGATATAGTAGAGTACTTGCCAAAGGTAATTGAAGATAAAATGAAATTGGAGTATAGGGAAAGGATGCAAAATGCTTCACTTATAGCTGGGATGGCATTTACTAATGTATCCTTGGGAATAGTTCATTCCATGGCACATACACTAGGAAGTTTGTACAAACTTCCCCATGGATTATTGAATGCAATTATACTCCCTTATGTTATGGAGTTTAATAGTAAAGATGATATTGCAAAATATAAATATGAAGAACTTAGTATTAGTTTAAAGAAAAATATGAATTTAATAGATGTTGTAAAAGAACTAAATTGTAAAGTAAATATTCCATCTAATTTAAGCGTATACATACCTGATGAAAATAGTTATATAAATAATATGGAAATGATGATAGATATGACCTTAGCTGATGGATGTACGAAAACTAATCCTATTATACCTACAAGGAAAGAATTAAGTGAATTATATTTACAAGTTTATTATGGAAAAAGGTAGGTGAAAATATATGAAGCTGATTTGTTATTTATCAAATGGATATCCAACCATTGAAAGCAGTATTGAGATGGCTGGTATATATACTGAAGCTGGCTGTGATGTTATAGAGGTTGATTTTCCATCCTATAATCCATATTTAGAGGGAGAATTTATAGCTGGCAGAATGAAGGAAGCATTAGAAAATTGTAATGATTATGCTAGATATATGGAAGGAATTTTAAAGATAAAGCAACAAAATCCTAATACAAAGATTCTGCTTTTAGCCTATGGAAATACAATAGAAGAAATCGGAGTAGATAAATTTATAAAGTTTTGTTTAGAAAATAATTTAAAAGACCTTATTTTGGTAGAAAATGACATACAGTTATTAAACAAACTAATTGATAATGGATTAAAGATATCCTGTTATGTTCAATTCCATATGCCTAAGGATGAAGTTAAAGCTGCCATAAAGTCTAATGGATTTGTGTACATGCAAGCAAAATCTGAGGGGAATAATATAAATAATAAATATCCTTCATTAAAGGATTGTATTAATTATTTAAAAGGATTAGGTATAGATAGGGATATTTATTGTGGAGTAGGTATTAGAGATGCAGAAGATATAAAAATGGCTAAAGACTCAAATGCTGACGGAGTATTCGTAGGCAGTACAATTTTAAAGCTTCATAATGATATACCGGCATTGAAATCAACTATTACGGAATTGAAAAATGCAACAAAATAACTTTATTTGTATTTGTGATTAATACAGAGAGTCTCAAGGATAGAGAGCATCATAGAGATCGGAAGAGCGTCGT
>JBEQBT010000028.1:0-20457 GCA_041639705.1 Clostridiaceae bacterium
AAACTTTCTCCATCACAAGTATAACTAGACTGTTTAAGAGGTTATGCTTTACCTTAAAGGGGGTGGAGAAAATATTTTATCAATCAAAGAACGGTTGTGGGAAGTACATAAGGATGATGTTTATTCAGTGTACACTGGCTCAACCAAGACTTCGAAAGAAGAGCGAATTGCAGATAAGCTTATAGAATTTTTTAGATTGTTTATATTATTTTATAGATTTAGCTGACCAGAAAGGATGATTTATTCGGAATAATAAATGGAATAGATTATGAAGAGTATTACCCTGGAGAGGATAGATATATTTATCACAATATGTGGATGTGCTTATCAAGAAAAGGGAGAACAAGTTATCATTTCAAAGGGAATTAGGACTTCATGAGAGAGAGGATGTTCCACTTGTTTCTATGGTATCCAGGCTTGTTGCAAGTAAAGGGTTTGATATGGTTGCAGCTGTGTTGGATGAAATGATAGCAATGGATATTCAGCTTATTATTCTTGGAACAGGTGAAAGGGTATACGAGGATTTGTTTAGGTCTGCTGCTGAGAAATATAGAGGAAGGGTATCTGCAAATATCACCTTCAACAATGCTCTTTCCCATAAATTTTATGCAGCATCGGATATGTTTCTAATGCCTTCAAGATTCGAACCCTGTGGCTTAAGCCAGCTTATAGCATTAAAATATGGAAGCATACCAATAGTTAGAGAAACAGGGGGACTAAAGGATACTGTAATTCCATTTAACAAATATACAGGAGAGGGAAATGGTTTTAGCTTCAGAAACTACAATGCCTATGAAATGCTCAATACCTTAAAAAGTGCTGTTGATTTGTATCATAATAGTGATGCATGGAATAATATATTCCATAATGCAATTAATTCAGACTTCAGTTGGAGAAGCTCATCAAGGGAATATATAAAACTTTACAGCAAGCTTCTTGAGGATAAGTAGTATTAATTATGCCTTTATTATGTCTCCTTTATTAGAGCAACAATTTAAATTATATGTAGCATTCTATGGAGGTAGTTTCATGTTTGATAATTTGATTTTCTACAACTCACATAATGAGTACTTCAAAAATATGAAAGCTACTCATTTTATCCCCACTTGGGTACTTGTCATGCTGAACACAGTGAAGGATCTTATAGGCGTCTTCAAAAAAAATTCTTACTACGTTCAGAATTTCCGCGCGTTGCAGCACTGCTATAAATGAAAGCGTTCTTGTCATCCTGAGCGAAGGATCGGCTCTTTCCCTTAGATATCTCTAGGATCCTTCGCTACGTTCAGAATGACAAAAAGTCTTTCATAGCATGGCTTGGTATAGTGTTTTATAGCAACTCCCACGCCGGTGCACCTGCACGAAAAACGATGAAACAAAGTGCCAAAGTTAGTGTTCATAACAATGCCCGAACTAGCTTTAAATGTAAAAAAATGGCTTGACTTTCATTTATCCTGGTGGGACAATATATGTAAATTATGAGGTAGTGAACAATCTTAAAATTCCTCTAGTATTACCTCCTACAGAGTTATAGAACCATTCCTTCCCCTAACTCTGCAAAGCTTTGCAAAACCAAATACGCCTTTACATCAAACTTAACATCTCTGTTAATCAAATTTTTAGCTTCATCCTGTGAAACAAGTATAACCTCTAGGTCCTCATCCTCTTCAAGGTTCTGTATTGATGATTCACCGTCACACAAGCAGTAAACTAGAGCTATTGATTCGTCTGTCATTCCTGCAGACACATATATAGGAAGAGCTTTTTTAGTACTATCAATTGATATAAGCTTAAGTCCTGTTTCCTCATACAACTCTCTCTCAACAGCAGCAAATACCTCCTCATCACCGTCTATTAAACCTGCAGGAAGTTCATATATGAAGTCGTTAACAGGTACTCTGTACTGCCTTACTAGGACAAGCTTTTTTAGAGATTTATGAATCGAAGCAATAACTACAGCATCTATTTTCTCTTTTCTACCTTCAAATATTTGGGCATTCAAAGTGACACTATTCTTTCTTGAAGCAATCATCCAGTGCTTAACATTACCTTTCTTATTCACATATTCTGCATCATAAAGGCTTAAAAACTTGGTTTCTACTAATGGTACTATGTTTTTAATTCTTTTATTCATAAAACAACTCTCCATTCTATGTAAAAAACTTATAAAACCATTATATTCTATTATTACCTACTTTAAAATAATGTTTATGATAAATACCTTCCAAATGTAGGGGCGAACAGTGTTCGCCCGAGGGTACATATGAATTAATATTGCACTCTGAATGATAATGCGTAATAACGGCGAACACTGTTGGCCTCTACGGTAGCGGGAATAAGATGGAGAGAATTTTTAAAAAATTACCTACATAAAATTATATTTTCCGTATTAATACGGAAGTAAAACTGAACATTGGTATATAGAGTTATTAAATGAAGAATGATAATATTAAATTAAGATTTAGTACTAAATCAAAATTGGATGTGATTTATATGAAATTTAAAAGTGGCATCCAGAAACATATACTTTCGATATTATTAGATGCCAAAGAACCAATTACCATGGGAAAGCTGGCACAAATGGTATCACTTTCTGAAAAGACAGTGAGAACCTATCTTAAAGACCTAGGAAATGAACTTGAAAATAACGGAATTGAGCTAATTAAAAAACCCAATGTAGGTGTAATAGTCCATGTAGATGAGATAAAGAGAGCTCAATTATTACGTCATATTGATAATTACAAAAGTGAAATAATTGAATTTTCACCTGAGGCTAGAAGAGAGTATATTCTTAGTGTATTGCTTCAAACTAGAGACACTTACACAATTCAACTTCTATCAGATGATCTTTACTGCAGCAAGAGTACAATAACAAATGACCTTGTACTAGTGGAAAAGTGGTTAATAGATCACAACCTTGAATTAAAACGAAAACAAAATTCAGGCCTTTGGGTAGAAGGAAATGAAGAAGCATACAGAAAAGCCATGTCAGATTTGTTTTATGAGATTAGAGAAGAATCCCTTGGAGCAGATATTGATGAAAGTGAACTGGATAATAGAATTGACATTATAAATTATAAAAAAATCAAATTAATGTTTCCGAGAATAGACCTGTTAAAGATACAGCAAATAATTTTGGAAGCTGAAGACAAGCTTGAGTATTCCTTTACAGATCAAGCATTTGTAAATTTTATTGTTCATATTGCTATTGCAATTGAAAGGATAAAAAGCAATAAAAGCATTGAAACTAATGAGGATACTGATAAATTTTTACATGAAAATGCTGATGAGTATAGAGTAGCAGAATGGATAGTTGAGAGGCTTGGAAAAGAATTTAATCTTGATATTCCCAAAAGTGAAGTATACTATATATCACTTCATATATTAGGAGCAAAAATTCAAGAGCAGGTAGCATTTGAGAATATTGATACATTGTTGAATTCACAGGATGAAATATATTTGTCAACGGCTAGGGATATGATTTCATTAGTTAGCGACATTCTCAAGGTGGATTTAACAAATGACAAGCTCCTGTTGCTTGCACTGACAATTCATATAAGACCTACTATAGTAAAGCTAAGATATGGTTTAAATCTAAGGAACCCCATACTTGACAGGATAAAGAAGGAATATACAAGTATATTTGGAGCTGCTTGGGCATGCAGCAGTATTTTTGAAAGAAATTTGAATTTGACAATAAATGAAGACGAAATAGGATATATTGCACTACATTTTGCAGTTGCTTTAGATAGAATAAGTAGAAGGATGAGGGCTGTGGTGGTATGCTCCAGTGGAGTTGGTACCTCACAAATGGTAGCTGCTAGGATTAGAAAAAAGTTTAGCGAAATTGACATAATATCAATTATTCCTGTGAAAAAATTGGATGAAAGCATTGCTCTTCAGGCTGATATTATTATTAGCACAATTCCAGTTCAAAAACCAAGAAAGAATATGGTATATATTAGTACTCTGGTTGATGAAGTAGATGTGCTTAAAATAAAAAGAGCTATAGATAATATACAAACTGTTAGCAGTAATATGATAGAAGCCAATAAACCTAAATCAAAAGAACCAAATGGATTAATTGATGAAAAATTTTGCTTTATTGATAGAGAGAGAAATAAGTTTCCGGAAATTATAGAACATTACAGCAGTATGATGGAAAGTAAAGGGTATGTTAAGCCAGGTTTCTCTAATAATGTTCTCCAGAGGGAAGACAAATCCTCAACCTATATAGGTAAGGGAATTACAATTCCCCACTCTAAAGAGGAGTTTGTTATTGTACCTAAGATATGCATTATATCCCTTAAAAAACCTGTATATTGGCAGGGTAATGATATAAAAATAGTAATAATCCTTGCATTAAGATTTAAAGATGTTACTACTACAAAATCCTTTTTTAAAAGTTTCTATAATATTCTAGATAGTGATGAAGCAATGAACAGAGTATTGAATGCAGCAGATAGCAATGAAATAGCTAAAATATTTATAAATGGAGGAAATAAAAGTGAGTGATCTTATTAATAAGGAAATGATAATTTTAGATATGGAAGCTGAAACAAAGGAAGAGGTAATTGAAAAGCTTGCAAGGATAATGGAAGAGCAGGGGAAGCTTTTCAACCTTGATGATTATATTTGTCAGGTTCATAAAAGAGAAGAGGAATATCCAACTGCAGTAGGCTTTGATGTTTGTATTCCCCATGGAAAATGTGATGCAGTAAAAAGTGCTGCAGTTGCATTTGCAAGATTAAAAAACCCAGTAGCATGGAGTAATGAGGAACAAGCAAGATATGTTTTCCTACTGGCAGTGCCAGACAAGGAAGCAGGAAATACTCATCTTCAGATATTAGCCCAATTATCAAGGAAGATTATGAGGGATGAATTTAGAGAAAAATTAGAGCAATCAAACAGCATTGAAGAAATTGAAAGCACTTTAGATATATAGGAGGAATACAAATGTTATATTTACTAGATACCGCAGATATTAAATCAATAGCAAGAGCATTTGATTTATACCCAATGAGTGGAGTTACAACAAACCCAACAATAATATCTAAGGAAAAAAGAGAATTTTTAAGCATTCTCAAGGATATTAGAGGCGTTATAGGTATGGATGCAATCCTACATGTACAGGCAGTAAGCAGGATTGCAGAGGAAATAATTAAAGAAGCAGAGTATCTTAATGAAAAAATAGGCGGAAATTTATATGTAAAAATCCCGGTAATTCCTGAGGGAATTAAGGCAATGAAGCTGCTTAAGAAAAAGGGAATAAAGACAACTGCAACAGCAATATTTACTGCACAGCAGGCTTTCATGGCAGCCAATGCAGGTACTGAGTTCGTTGCTCCATATATAAACAGATTGGACAATATTGGCGGTGATGGTCCCAATGTTGTATCAGAAATCATTCAACTCTTTGATTTAAATGGACTCGACACTAAGGTTCTTGCAGCATCCTTTAAAAATGTGGAACAGGTACACAGGGTTATGCTAAATGGAGCTCAGTCAGTAACAGTAAGCTCTGAAATAATGGATCAACTTCTGCACCATCCACTAACAGATATAGGAGTTAACCAGTTTATATGTGACTGGGAAGGTGTATATGGAAAAGGAAGCAATACTAGTAGTGTAAAGTAATTAAAAATTATGATCATATAACTTCCTTTATAAGAAACCTGGAATTTTACTATGATTTTTAATGTTTATAAAGGAGGATTATATAAAACAAAAAAAGAGGAGGAAAAATTAATGAATGACCTAAAAATGCTTCTAAAAAACACGAGACAGCATCTAATGACAGGCGTGTCCTACATGATACCATTTGTTGTAGCAGGTGGAGTTCTACTTGCACTTTCAGTATTATTATACGGATCAGCAGCAGTACCACCTGAGGGAACATGGTTAAATCAGCTATTTAACATAGGTGCTGCAGGTCTTGGTTTAATGGTTCCAATACTTGCTGGATTTATAGCTTTTTCAATGGCAGATAGACCTGGTATTGCTCCTGGTGCAATAGGCGGTATCCTTGCAAATCAAATAGGTGCTGGCTTCCTTGGAGGACTTTTAGCAGGTTTAATTGCAGGTATTGTAGTATTCTATTTAAAGAAAATAAAGGTTCCATCAATTATGCGTTCTGTAATGCCAATATTCGTTATTCCACTTATTGGTACTCTAATAGTAGGTGGATTAATGGTTTGGGTAATAGGTACTCCAGTAGCAGGCATTATGACAGGAATGAAGGCGTGGTTAGAGGGACTTGGAACTGGAAATTTAGTGCTTCTTGGAATTGTTCTTGGTGCAATGATTGCATTTGATATGGGTGGTCCTATAAATAAGGTTGCATATGGATTTGGTGTGGCAATGGTTGGAACAATTGATCCAGCAACTGGTATGGCAACTCCAATAGCTTTAAAGATAATGGCAGCAATAGGTGTTGCTATATGTACTCCTCCAATAGGAATGGGTGTTGCTACATTACTTGCACCAAAGAAATACACTTCAGAAGAAAAAGAAGCTGGAAAAGCTGGTATATTAATGGGGCTAATTGGTATCACAGAAGGTGCTATCCCATTTGCAGCAGCAGACCCACTTAGGGTTATTCCATCAATTATAGTAGGTTCAGCAGCAGGCTCAGTTACTTCAATGTTACTTGGAGCAGGAAACCCAGCACCTTGGGGTGGATGGATAGTTCTTCCTGTAGCTTCAGGCAAACTTGGTTATGTTATTGCTACATTAGTAGGTGTTGCTGTAACTGCAATACTTATTAATATATTAAAAAAACCAGTAACAGAAGCAGCAAAGAATGACAACAAAAAAGCAACAGACGAAATAGAATTAGATTTCGAATAATATTTGCTTAATATAAGCAGTATAATTAATAGAGTGTTTGCATTTAATAGGCGGGAGATGAAATAAGATGAAATTATTAGCAGTTACAGCTTGCCCTTCAGGTGTAGCCCATACTTATATGGCTGCAGAAGCATTAGAGAAAGCTGCAAAAGCAAAGGGTATAGAGATTAAGGTTGAAACTCAAGGTTCAATCGGAATTGAAAACAGAATAACAATGGAAGATGTAAAGGGTGCCTCAGCTGTAATTTTGACTAAGGATATAGGCATAAAGGAAAAGGAAAGATTCGCTGGACTTCCAATAGTAAATGTATTAGTAGCTGATGCTATTAAGAAGTCAGATCAACTAATTGATAAGGTTGTAGCATATGTAAATAGTAAAAAGTAGTAATTTAGTATTAGTCCCTGTATAATAAATACAGGGACTAATACTATAAACTTTAAAAATTTTGATTTTTATGAGGTGAGTAAATGTCAGATATAAATTATGCAATTATTGGCTTTGGGGGAATTGCTAAAACACATGCAATTGGCAGTTATTCTGCTAATATTATGTTTAATCTACCATTTAATCTTAATTTGACAGATGTTGTTACAAGGAAACCAATTAAATATTGTATTCCTGGAAGTAAAAGTACAACATCCATGGATGAGGTTTTAAGTAAAACTGACATACATTTTATAGATGTATGTACTCCAAACGACTCACACAAGAATATAATTTTTCAGGCATTAAAAAGTAAAAAAGCAATATATTGCGAAAAGCCTCTAGCAGAAAATTATAAATCAGCTCTTGAAATTTCAAATGCAATTTATGAAAGTGGAGTTAAAAATGCTGTTGCATTGATGTACAGATTTATGCCAGCTGTAAGGATTATTAAAGAGGAAATTGAGGAAAAGTCCTTAGGTGATATAATTGATTTTAAAATAAAGCTATATCACAAAAGTTATTTGAATGAGAATAAAAAGGCTTCATGGAGAACAGGTGCTGCTTCAGGAGGAGGAGCTCTGCTTGACTTGGGGGTTCATCTTATAGATATAATACATTTTACATTAGGGGAAATTGAAGAAGTGGAATGTAAAAACAGGATTTTCTTTAAGAATAGAACAAGTGTTGATGAAATCTCAGAATGTAAATTTAAGTTAAATAACAATATCAAAGGCAGCCTGGAGGTTTCAAGAATTTTTGCAGATATGAAGGAAGAAACTACATTTGAGATATATGGAACTAAGGGAAGCATAAAAATGAACTGCAGTAATCCATATACAATTGAGTTTTATAGCTTTGAAAATAATAACATTACAATCAAAAGCCTAAAGAGTAAAAAGTATGCGGTTGATTTTTATCCTGGGGAGAGGAGCTCATTAGGTTACCATCAGGACTGTCATATGGCAAGTATTATTAATTTTGCAGATGAGTTATTTAGTGAAAAGGGGAATACTATTACTGCAAGAGTAGAAGATGCTCTAAAGGCACAGAGAGTTATTGAAGCAGCCTATCTATCTGATAGGGAAGGAAAGCCAGTTAGAGTACTAGATATAGTTTAGATAGTAATGGAGGAGATTAAATGATTAAGGGAATTGCAGCTTCATCTGGAATAGCAATTGGAAAGGCCTTTGTAATAAGTGAAAATGTAATAGAAGTTAAGGAAACAATTATTAAAGATACTGCTATGGAGAAAGACTTGTTTCATAAAGCAATTAAAACTGCAAAAGCTCAGCTTGAAGCTATAAAGGCTTCAGCTGAAAGTAAGATGGGAAAGGATAAGGCTGAGATTTTCGGAGCACATATTATGATGCTTGAGGATCCAGAACTTATAGGAGCTGTTGAGAGCAGTATTGAACAAAAAAAATATAAAGCTGAATATGCAGTAAAAACAACTATTGAAATGTTTGCTTCAATGATGGATTCAATGGAAGATGAGTATATGAAGGAAAGAGCTGCAGATATAAGAGACGTTGGACAAAGGCTTTTTAATATCATTTTGGGAGTTGAAAATACAGCCATTTCGGAAATAAACCGGTCATGTATTATTGTTGCAAGGGATTTAACACCCTCTGATACTGCGCAAATGGACAGGAAATTGGTACTTGGATTTGTTACTGATGTTGGAGGCAGAACGTCCCATTCTGCAATAATGGCTCGTACTCTTGAGATACCTGCAGTAGTTGGAACGGGTAATGCATCAAGTGTCATTAAAAATGGGGATAATGTAATAATTGATGGAGATGGTGGTGTGGTTTTGGTAAACCCTGATGATGAAACCATAGGGAAATATAAAAATAAACAAGACCAATTACACCAATATAACAAATCCCTTGAAGTATTAAAAAATGCAGAGTCTATTTCCAAGGATGGAAAAAAGGTTGAAATAGCAGGAAATATAGGCGGTCCTAAGGATGTAATGAGAGTACTTGAAAATGGTGGAGAAGGTGTTGGGCTTTTTAGAACAGAGTTTCTTTATATGGATAAAAAGAGCTTTCCTACAGAGGAGGAGCAATTTAATGCATATAGGGAAGTCCTTGAAGGGATGCAGGGAAAACCTGTTGTCATAAGAACACTGGATATAGGTGGAGATAAAAAACTCTCATATTTGTCCATACCAGAAGAAATGAATCCATTTTTAGGCTACAGAGCTATTAGACTTTGTCTTGATAGAAAGGATATATTTAAAACTCAATTAAGAGCACTTTTAAGAGCATCTGCGTATGGTAATCTTAGAATAATGTTTCCTATGATTTCAGGAGTAAATGAGTTAAGGGAAGCTAAAAAGGTAATTGAAGAGGTTAAAAGTAAACTTGCTTCAGAGAACATAGAAATAAGTGATGAAATTCAAATAGGGATAATGATAGAAATTCCTTCAGCAGCTGTAATCTCTGATATGCTTGCAAAGGAAGTAGACTTTTTCAGTATTGGAACCAACGACTTAATACAATATACTGTTGCAGTGGATAGAATGAATGAAAAGGTTTCATACCTATATTCTCCTCTTAATCCCGGGGTGTTAAGACTTATTAAGCTTGTAATAGACAACGCCCACAGGGAAGGCAAATGGGTAGGAGTTTGTGGCGAAATGGCTGGAGATTTAAATGCCATACCTGTACTACTTGGAATGGGACTTGATGAATTTAGTATGAGCGCTTCATCCATATTAAAGGCAAGGAAGCTGATTGGCAGCCTAAGCTATGAGGAAATGAAGAATATGACATCAGAGGTATTAAATATGCCAACCCCAGAAGAAATTTTAAAACATATTGAAAGTATTATAAATAATTAATATAATAGTATAGATACATTAAAATATTAATGTTTCATTTGGAAAAAAATTGGGGTTTTGTCATTGCTATGAAAGCTAAATCTGTTACAATCCCCTGTCATCCTGAACGTAGTGAAGGATCTTAAATTCTTCACTGCGTTCAGAATGACAAGGTTAGGCGGATTTTTATGGTGGAGCAGATAAGCATGATAATTATAAGCATAGGGTTGAATCTTAATCACTATTTTCCCAAATGGAGATAATAAATTAAATTGGAGGTAACAATATGAAAGAAGCTAATCTAGTTATAAAAAATGAAACAGGTCTTCATGCAAGACCAGCAGCAATGGTTGTATCTGAAGCCGGAAAGTACAAGAGCAACCTTTCAATCAAAAAAGGTGCAAGAGAAGTAAATATAAAAAGCATACTTGGACTACTAAGCCTTGGAGCATCAAAGGGAGATGAAATAACAATTAAAGCAGACGGCCCTGACGAAAATGAAGCAGTAGAAGCAATAGTAAAAATGATTGAGGATTTGAAAGAATAATAAAGGGAGGGCACATACCTTCCTTTTTAAGTAGGTGATAATTTGATATATACAGTTACGTTAAATCCAGCACTGGATAATACAATAATTCTTGACAGCTTAACATTAGGTAATGTAAATAGAAGCACCAAGTCCATTACAGATGTTGGCGGCAAGGGAATAAACGTATCTAAGGTGGTGAGGGTACTTGATGGCGAGAGTTGTATCCTGGGTTTTCTAGGACAGGATAATAGTGATATTTTTATTAAATATCTTAAGGACTTGGGTATAGCCAATGATTTTGTAGTTGTTAAGGGCGAAACTAGAAGAAATATAAAAATGGTTGAGACTTCTAAGAATGTATACACAGATATAAATCAGCAGGGTTTCGAGGTTACAAATGAGGATGTTGAAAGTGTTTTAAACAAAATATGCACCCTTCTAAAGAGTGACGACATAGTAGTACTATCCGGAAGTTTGCCAAAAGGCGTGGGTAAGGACATTTATTATAGAATAATAACAGATTTGAAATTAAAAAACATAAAAACAGTATTAGATGCAGATGGAGAGGTTCTAAAAATAAGCCTTTATGCAAAGCCATACCTTATTAAACCTAATATTAATGAATTAAAGGATATTTTTAAATTTAATGAAGAGGATATTAATGAAGTAATTAGAGTAGCATCTGAAATAGTGAATTCAGGCATAAAGATTGTAGTAATCTCTATGGGTGAGAAGGGCTCACTATTCGTTGATAAGGATAATGTGCTACTTGCACACCCAGTTAAGGTAGATGTAAAGAGCACAGTTGGTGCAGGAGATTCAATGGTAGGTGGATTGGTGTTTGGACTGGGTAAAAACTATAACAGCCAGGACATATTCAAACTAGCCTCGGCCTGTGCAAGTGCGAAGGTAGCCAAGGAAGGCTCAAAGCCACCGACAAAGGATGAAATATATTCAATGTTGAGCAGGGTTGTAATAGAGAAGTTGAATCGGTAAGATAATAGGCTGCCTAAAATAGAAAGTGATTTCTATTTTGGGCAGCTCTTTCAATCTTGTATCGCTATTATATTTTACAGTCCTCCAACAACTACCTTAAACCCCTGTCCTTCAATATACTTCCGAATATTCAGGGCACCCTCTTCCTTAAGCTGTTTTACATCCTTTAGCGCATATTCTTTCTTTAAGAATTCATATTTTCCACTGCCATATTGATGGAAGGGAAGTATGTGAACTTCCTTAAGACCTAGGAATTTAACAAATTCTACTATTCTTTTTATATTCTCATCATCCATGTTATAACCAGGAATCAATGGGATTCTTGGTATCACATTCTTACCCATTTTAACAAGGGCTTCAATGTTTGTTTTTATAAGGTTTATATCAGCTCCAAGAATTGACTTTGCCTTCTTTGGATCCATTATTTTCAGATCAAACAATATTGTATCAAGGTATTCTGCCATCTGCTTAAGAAGTACTGTACTTCCCATTCCGCTTGTTTCAATTGCAGTATCTATACCAAGCCTTTTTAGCCTTTTCAGCAGCTCAGTTGCAAAGGGTGCCTGGCCTAGTACCTCTCCACCTGAGAGGGTAACTCCACCACCTGAGGTGTTATAAAAGATAGAATCCTTTAAAACCTCATTCATTACCTCATCAACTGTGTATTCCTTTCCAAATACTTCAATGGCACCTGAGGGGCATTCCACAGGATCCATGGGACAAACTGCCTTACAGTGTATGCACTTGTTCTCAATCATTACCTTTTCAACATCAAAGCTTTGTGATTCAGGATTGCTGCACCATGGGCAGTGAAGGGGACAGCCCTTAAAGAATACAACTGTCCTAATTCCCTCACCATCATGTATGGAGTATCTTTGTATATTGAATATTAATGCCTTCATATTATCACATCCTATAAAGTGTGTTCGGTTCTATGAATAATATCGTTTTGTATTTCCTTACTTAATTCTGTGAAGAAGGCGCTGTAGCCTGCAACCCTTATAACAAGTCCCTTATAGTTTTCCGGATGAAGCTGTGCATCCTTTAGGGTGTCAACAGATATAACATTAAATTGAATATGCTGGAGCTTCAACTTCATAAATGCTCTAAGGTAGTTGGCCATTTTGTTAACACCCTCCTGGCCTTCAAGGGATTTTGGTGAAAACTTTGAATTTAGAAGACTTCCGTTTGTAGTAAGATAGTTATCCAGCTTGCTTACGCTCTTAAGTACTGCTGTTGGTCCAAGCCTATCCCTTCCTACCATTGGTGATAAGCCACCGTCTGCCAGCTGTTCCTTTGCCTTTCTTCCATCAGGGGTAGCACCTACTGCTGCACCTAGAGGAATATGGGCTGATACTGTATATGAACCTGGAACAAAGAATCCTCCCCTTGGATTTGAGTACTTCTCTACCTCATTGTCGTAGTGGCGGAGAATATCAGAACCTATATTATCAACCTCATCATTGTCATTTCCGAATTTATCATATTTGTTTATAAGCCTTACCCTAAGCTGTTCATATTCTTCTCCTTCAAAATTAGTATCCAGTGCTTTAATAAGCTCTTTAAATGTAATTCTATTTTCCTCAAATACAATTTTTTTAAGCGCATACAGTGAGTCACTAAGGTTTGATATTCCAATTCCCTGAACTCCTGAGAAATTATATCTTGCACCACCATATGTTACATCCATTCCCTTTTCCAAACAGTCCTCTACAAAGCATGAAAGGAAGGGTATTGGCGCAAAGTTTCTATGCCCTGAATCTACTATATTTGAGCCTTCTGCCATAAGCTTTACATAGTGATCTATATTTTCCTTTATTCTTGTAATTATCTTTTCATAGGTAACCCTTTCATCATTCTCAAATTCCTTCATTGTAATTTCCATCATTTTAAGCAGGTTAAACAATGCAATATCATGAAGTCCATAGGTTTTGCCTGGTATTGAAAGCTCAACACATCCAACTATTGCATAGTCCCTTGCATCCTCCAGAGAAACTCCTCTGTTTAAGAAGCCCGGTACAATAACCTCATCATTGAATACTTGTGGTATACCTGTACCTAGTCTAATGGTTTCCACTGCCTTATTAAGGAATTCTCTATCAATTAATTCATTAAGTCTAACTGCAAGATTTGGCTGTGGAAGCTTAACATCCTGATAGGTTTCAAGAATCAGATTGGATAACTCATTTACTGCTGAACGACCTGTTGGTGTTAAACCTCCAAGTGCTATGGTATATCCAGTAGGGAATCCAGCAAAATATTTTGCACTGTCCTCGCTTCTTATCAGCACCACATCGTTGGTTTTAATCCATAGGCACTCAAGTATTTCTTTGATTGTATCAATATGAACACCCCTGTCAATATCAGCCTTGTAAAAAGGATACATAAACTGGTCAAATCTGCCTGTGGATATGGAGCTGGCGTTTGACTCAAGTTGGGCAATTACATTCAGATACCAGAATAGCTGAACTGCTTCATGGAAGGTATCTGGCTTTTCATTTGCAATCTTTCTGGACACTCTGCTTATTTCAAGGAGCTCAATCTTTCTCTGCTCATTAGGTTCTGTTTCAATCATTTTCTCTGCAAGATCTGCGTACCTTATTATGTGCCTTTGAGCTGCTAACAGAGTAATTAATGCTGCACTGTAAAAGTCATTATCTAGATTATCCTCTGAGTACTTCCTTACCTTTTCAACCACTTTATCAAGTCCATTGTTTAGTGCCTGGCTCAAATCCATTATAATGTGCCCCTGTCCCTTGTCAGTTTGGTTCAATGCAAATATACGCATTGATACAGGAGTTTTTATTTCATCTGTAAGCTTTGAATATATACTATCCTTAAGTGATTTTCCTGACCAATAGGTACATAACTCATTTCTATAGATTTCCTTGTCCTCTTCAGAAATGTAGAATTGATCCTGAGGTCTTGTTGCTATAGTATTCAGCTCACTTAATATCCATTTTGGATCCATTTCAGGGGATACAATACCGCTTCTTGGCTTTATTGTTCTATTACCTGTAATTAACTCATTATCTCTTATTGATATTGCCACATTGTCAAGTACATGAGCAGTTGCTTTTGCTCTTCTTATTATTACAGGTTCATCCTCTATTTGTTTATAGCTTTCAGTATAGAGCAGTGCTCTTTCAAGTGAAATTTCTCTTTTTGTTTCGAATAATTGCTTCTTTAAAAAATCAATTCGCTTGGTAAACATTTTATCACTCCTTGTTTAATGGTTAAGCTTTGTTTAAGAATATGTTGATATTTCAATATTGTAGTGGTCGATGCCCACATCGACATAGTATTGACTGCCCAGGAGATATGTGCATCAAAAATATATATTTACCAAATTGTAAATACCCTATGCCGCTGTGGGCATCGGCCACTACAATAAAGTATTTGGTCATAATCATATACTTTATTGTTTATTATTGTTGTGTATTGTTTAATATTATTTTATAATGAATATAGTAAAATATCAATAGTATTTATCCGGATTAACAATAAATTTATATAAACAATAATAAACAGGAATATTATTGTTAAATAGTATTGTCAACTTGCCCTTTAATAATTCAAAGTGTATTATTATAAAATAGGAAAGAAAAGCAGGTGATGGGTATATGTTTGCAGCGGAAAGGTTAGACGAAATACTTAAAATATTAAACAGAGAGGGAAAGGTTGTTGTAAAGGAGTTAAGCTCTCAATTTAATGTTACAGAGGATTGTATAAGAAAGGATTTAAAGGTTCTTGAAAATAAAAACCTTCTTCATAGAACATATGGAGGTGGGGTTTTAGTTAGAAAATCAGCTAAAACTGAGAATATTGAAAATAGAAAGGATAGGGACGTTGATGCAAAAAGGATAATTGCCAGGAAGGCATTTGAATTAATTGAAGAAAACGAAACTATTTTTCTTGATATATCAACAATCAACATAAGGCTTTCTGAAATAATTGCAGCTAGCAGCAAGCGGGTGACAGTAATTACAAATATGCTTGATATTGTAAAATCCTTTTCAAATAATAATTTGTGCAAGGTAATAGGTATTGGTGGAGTATTCAACAATGAATTAGATGGCTTCATAGGAGCAGCAGCAATTGAGAACATATCACAATACAAGGTAAACAAAGCATTCATAGGAAGCTGTGGCATTGATATTTACGATGGAAGTATAACTACATTTGATGTTGAGGATGGTAATACAAAAAAAGCAATAATAAACTCAAGTAAAAATGTGTATTTAGTTATGGAGAATAGGAAATTCTATATTGATGGAACCTACAAGTTTGCTCACCTTCAGGACATAAACAGTGTAATTACAGAAGAAAAGCCTGATGAGGGTGTACTTGAGATATTAAATAATAGTGATACAGAGATAATATAAATAATTGGATGAAACTCAAATGTAGGGGCGAACAGTGTTCGCCCGAATGCACCATGTTTTAAACTATACCCTGAATGATGATACATAATAACGGGCGAACACTGTTCGCCCCTACAGTGTAAGTAAGCAAAAATCGGCAATATTCTATAACAAAGCTAAATAGTTGAAAGAACTAAAAAGGAGTGAAAATATGTTATATCCATTTAAATTTAACCCTGTATTCAAGGACTATATATGGGGTGGTAGAGAACTTGAAAAGTTAGGAAAAAAGCTGCCAGAGGGAATAACAGCTGAAAGCTGGGAAATATCCTCCCATCCAGAAGGAACAAGTACAATAGCAAATGGAGAATTTAAGGGACAGTTACTTTCTGACATGATAGATAGATTTGGAAAAGAAATAGTAGGAACAGAGCTATATAAGGCCACAGGAAAATTTCCACTTCTTATAAAATTTATTGATGCAAATAACAAGCTATCGGTTCAGGTTCATCCAAGTGACGAATATGCTAAGGAGCATGAAAATGGAGAGTTAGGCAAAAATGAGATGTGGTATATACTTGCAGCAAAACCTGATGCAAAGCTTGTATATGGAACTCGACCAGGAATTACTAAAGCAGATTTCGCAAAGGCAGTTGAGGAGGACAGGACTTTGGAATGCTTAAACGAGGTTGAGGTTTTTCCAGGAGATGTGCTCAACATTCCTGCAGGACTTGTTCATGCAATAGGTGAAGGAATAGTGCTGGCAGAAATTCAGCAGAACTCCAACACTACCTATAGGGTATTTGATTATAACAGGATGGATAATAAGGGCAACAAAAGGCCTCTCCACATTGAAAAAGCACTGGATGTAATTGATTTCAATTTAGGATTAAACAAAGCAAAAACAAGGGGGCTTGATGTTAAACTTAATGCAACTTCAACAAAGTCCTATAAAATAGCAAATAAATATTTTTCAGTTGAAGTATATGATGTAAATGGAAGTATTGAAGAAAATGCTGATGGAAGTAAGTTTCATATTTACGTATTTGTAGATGGTATTGGAGAAATTCATTATACTGGAGGGAAAATTGAAGCAGCCAGGGGAGATTCTATATTGATTCCAGCAGCTTTAGGAAAGTATACTATTGAGGGTAGATTCAAAGCATTAAAAACTTATGTACCTAATATAGAGAAGGATATTATTAATCCATTATTTGAAGTAGGATATTCTAATGATGAGATATTTGAAAAAGTAGCAGGTTTGAAATAGATTTTATAATAGTCAAAGGCTCTCTAATTGAGAAGGATTTTTTGCCTTCTTAAGTGAGGGCATATTTTATAGAAAAATGCTATAATTATAAGTAAATATTAGATATATTAAAATAGAGGGCAAATAGAAAAAGTAATTAACCTAATTGTGAAAATAAATATTCATAAAAAATATTGAGGAGTAGAAAATGAGAGAAACATATGGGGATATAATGGAGAGAAAAATAGCTGTAGCTAATTATCATAGAGTTGAGGTTGAGGAAAAAATGTATGAAAAGGCTGGCGTAATAATAAATCAGGATTATAAGCTAACTCAATTTTTGAATTTATTGACAAAGAATGAACTTCAGGAATTACGTATAAAGCTTCAGGTTAAAAATGTAAGTAATTTTCCTAAGAATCAGCTTGCAGAGGCACTTGCATTTACTATTAGAGGGAATATTAAAACTATACTTTCTAATATTGGAATAAGTGAATACCATTTTGTTACTGAGGTAATAAGAAATGGTGGAGAAATACCCTACGAAACAGAGTACAACAGGATGATTAATAACCTTAGAAGCTGGGGTATTACTTTTACTGGAACAATACCAAAAAGGACAGTAAGTGGAGAAGTATGCATAATACCTAGGGAGATTAGGAGTGAAATGGCTGCCATTATTAAACGAATGACTTTTATAGAAGAACGCAGCAATAGGGAGTTGTGGATGAGAATCATATGTGGATTGCTGCATTATTATGGAGTAATGGAATCACTTGATGTATACAAATTTCTTAAGAAACTAATTGGTAAGGAGATAGACAAGGATTTCTACAGATATATATATAACAATTCGGGCTTTGGGGAGCCAGTTCAAAGTAATGGGCATCTTTTTTATCATCCCTATGTATTAGATCCAGAGGAGCTTTATTTAAAGCAAAGGAAGAATAAAGGCATTGACTATTTAAATATTACATTAGAAAGCGCATTAGAAGCATCCCATGAAGGTTTTACTGGGTGGAATGAATACGATAAAAAACTTCAGGATTATCTAATTCATAGACACAAAATAGATGATGGAAAGGCATTTTATATAATCGAGGATATTAGATATATGTTTAATAATAATTTCATGGAAGAGCCATATTCATATATTCAAAGATATATTGAGACAAATGACAATAAAAGTATGAAACCAATCCTAAAGATGATAGATGATATTAAATATAATATGAATTTGTGGTGGCTAAAGGGTAATAGCAATTGGATGGTAAATAAGAAATAGAGCAGGTGGTGTGATATGGGAAGGATAATTTTTCTTGTGGATATGAACGCTTTTTATATAGGATGCGAGATGACAAGAATCCCTGAATTAAAGGGGAAACCAGCTGCTGTTGCAGGAGATCCTAAAAACAGAGGAGGAATTATTCTTTCTGCAAATTATGAAGCTAGAAAATATGGTGTAAAAACAACAATGCTTATTCATGAAGCAAGAAAGCTTTGCCCAGAGATTGTATTTGTCCCTCCAGAGCACAGCTTTTACAGCCATATGTCAAGAATGGTTATGGATATATTAGCAAGGTATGCACCTGTTATTCAGCAGAACAGTATTGATGAGGCATGGCTGGATCTGACTGGCTGTGAGAAATTATTTGGTACTCATAGAAAGATTGCAGAGAAGATTATGGGGGACATTGAAAAGGAGCTTGACCTATGGTGTTCTATTGGTATTTCAGAGAATAAATTTCTTGCTAAAATGGCTTCCGAAATGAAAAAGCCTCTTGGTATAACTGAACTATGGGAGAAGGATATAAAGCATAAGCTGTGGCCATTGAAGGTAAGGGAAATGTATGGGGTTGGAAAGCAGAGCGAGAAAAAGCTTAACAACCTAGGAATATATACAATAGGGGACATAGCAACAATAGATAAAAAGGTACTAGTTCGAGAGTTTGGTAAATATGGGGAAGAAATTCACATGCTTGCCAATGGACATGATATTTCACCAGTTGATTCAGAGTCATATGCAGAAAATAAATCAATTTCACGTTCTACAACATTGTCAAAGGATACTACTGATATAGAGCATTTAAAGGATATTCTTCTTGAACTTTCCGAGGAGGTTGGACTTGAAGCAAGGCGTCAAGATTACATTGGGAAGACTGTATCAATTATAATAAAATACAGTGATTTTCAGACTATTACCAGGCAAAAGTCCTTACCTCAAGCTTATCTTACAAAGGAAATATATGATACTGGGGTTAAACTGCTTGAGGACAATTGGAATAGGACAAGACCCATAAGGCTAATAGGAATTGGAATTGGAGGAGCAGCTGAGGAAAAGGTTCAGCAGATATCTCTATTTGATATAATAGAAGAAAAAGTAGACACTAGAAAAGAGGAAAAGCTTGAAAAAACACTTGATGCAATTAAAGAAAGATATGGTGTAGGAGCTGTTAAAAGAGCAAGACTCATAACCACTGATAAAGAACATAATAATGAAAATTAGCACTATTTAGGAGATGATTTAATCACTTGAAGGGTACTAGTTATTTTCTCATAAAAATTTGCATTTTGTAATGAAGATAAAACAAAACCGCACTATTAGCAGTAGTACGGTTTTTTCACCATTCCATATACAGCACCTCATAAATAACTATTAGCTATGTAAGTTAAACCAATATACTGAATTTATTAAAATGTTATTTTTTCCTATAGTATTTTGACATTATACTAATATATTCCTTTGATACCTCTGGAAATACTGTTAAAAGTGTATCTATTACATAGTCAATATTATTGTCATCTACTTTTTTACCTATAATTCCTGATTCTGAAACAGCTGTCTCGCTGTTCAAGGAATTGTAGATTTCACTAACAATTGGTGCTTGAACTACCTTTTCACTTTCAATGCAATTTTCTGAAAAGTATAATTCACCTTCTATTACAAGAAATTGACCATAGGCATATTCCTTTTGTATGGTATCAAGAGCACTTTCAGAATCACCTTGATATTCATGCTTTGTGTGTTCAACGTGTTTTAAATCAAGTATATTACTTTCTTCCCTTCTTGTTAAAACACATCTTATTTCTAGTTCCATGAGTCTATTTTTCATATGCTCTGAAAAAGACTCTCCTAATTCTGCAATAAACAGTTTCATAGAAATAGTTTTTTTCATTTTATAGTTTTTTTTCACTTTTGTATCTCCTTATAATTGAATT
>JBEQBT010000029.1:0-20202 GCA_041639705.1 Clostridiaceae bacterium
TTGCGTTACTAACATCAATTTCAGCTGGAATAGAAACCTTTGATACTGGCTTGGTTTTAATATGATTGGTCCATGCAGCAGTATCATGTCTTTCAATTGGCTTTGTCATAGAATTATCTTTTAAAACATCCTTAGTCATAATATCACTCCTTTAGTATTATTGTTTTCAAAGTGAAAGAAATATATAATTAAAATCTTAATAAATGAAAAAAATAATCATAAAAAAAGTGAAAATTGTTTTCTTCCTATACAAAACTTATTGTATAAACAACTATAAAAATATAAATAATATATAAATATAATCGAAGTTTTTCCAGTGTAATAATTTTTATTTTGAAAGGAGGCTTTTTTATGGGTAAATGTTTTTATTGCAATGGTCAAGGAGAAGTAGCTTGTGAGGGAACAAGTATAATTATTGGTAAATATGAACATCCGCTTGATTGCCCATCCTGCAAAGGGAACAATAGAATACCCTGTCCAGAATGTAATGGAACAGGAATTGAAAATGAATAAGCAGAGGTAACAAATGCCTCTGCTATTTTACATTGTTTAATAACCAAATGCAAATCAATTACCTAAATGCAAAGATTTTAAGAAAAATAGTAAATACAAATAAATATTAAATCAATGGTTAATAAGATCATTTAATGTAGAAAGATGACTTCTGTCAACATCTAAGATTTCATTTACAAGTGTTCGACTTTGATCATCAAGGTCACCCTTAACAAGCTCATCTGCCACTTCTATTCCATTTTTTTCACCTGAATATGCTTGATTTACTATAGATTTGTTATCTTTATTCATTAAACTCTTTACACTGGACATCATTTGCCCTATTTCCCCAGCTATACCAATATCACTACATGGATGACCACCAAGATTTTGTATTCTCTCTGCAAGCCTTATAGCATGCTGTTTGTGATCTATCTGTATTTTCTGAAGTTGGTTTTTAATATTTGGATCATTAATATTTTCCATATATTTTTCATACCCATGTATTGCCATGTGTTCACCCTTTAACAATGCATTTAATTCTTGAATGCTCGTGTTATGCATAGCATCATCTCCTATCTTTATTTATAATATATCCATTGAAATAAAAATTATTCTATTTAGGCAGTAAGGAAAAATTAAATACTTAAATTATGGTTAGTGAACTCGTTCAGCTAAAGCTGAACATCGAGACTTCAGGTGGGGACTCTACCCCACCTGAAGCAAAAAGTGGAAACTCCACCTTATGGAAGGTGGAGTCTTAGAAATTGATGAATATTTTGTATAAGAGTTGGTAATATAATAATAAGATATATTCTTATTGACAATTTTATGCTGCAAGACTATAATTTTAATAATGTAATATTTTTATTGACAATGAAGGGAAGAGTAGGTACAGGGGGATTTTAAGCGAACTGGTGATGGTGTAAAACTGGTATGAGGACTGTATTGAAGAACATCCTGGAGTTTCTAACCGAAATCATTTTGAGTGTAGGCTTAGAGGTTACCAAAACCTTAAATTTGGGAAGTATTGAATTTTTATTTTGTACTTTTAAGCTGGTCAGTTTTCTGACAAATTGGGTGGTACCGCGGAATCTAGCCTTTCGTCCCTTAAATATTAGGGAGAGAGGCTTTTTTTATATTTTTTTATAACATTATCTAATAAAGGAGGATTTATTATGGAAACTACATTATTAAAGGAACTATATAGAAAGACAGACAAATATATGGCAGAAAATGTTAGAGTGGCTGGTTGGGTTAGAACTGTAAGAGCATCAAAAACCTTTGGTTTTATTGAATTAAACGATGGCAGTTTTTTTAAAAACGTTCAAATAGTTTTTGATGAGGGATTAGAAAACTTTGAAGAATTATCTAAGCTTTCTGTAAGCGCTGCAATAATTGTGGAAGGTAAGTTAGTGAATACTCCTGAAGCAAAACAGCCATTTGAGATTAAAGCAGAGAAAATTCAAATAGAAGGGAACTCTGCTCCTGAGTATCCATTACAAAAGAAAAAACATTCATTTGAATTTTTAAGGAGCATTGCTCATTTAAGACCAAGAAGCAATACCTTCTCTGCAGTATTTAGAGTACGTTCTCTTGCTTCCTATGCGATTCATAAATTTTTTCAAGAAAGAGGATTTGTTTATGTTCATACTCCAATTATCACAGGGAGTGATGCAGAAGGTGCAGGTGAAATGTTTAGAATAACTACTCTTGATATGGAAAACTTGCCAAAAACAAATCAGGGAAAAATCGATTACAAAGAGGATTTTTTTGAAAAAGAAACTAATTTAACTGTAAGTGGTCAGCTTGAAGCCGAAGCCTATGCTCTTGCATTTAGGAATGTATACACATTTGGACCAACCTTTAGGGCAGAAAATTCAAATACTGCAAGACATGCTGCAGAGTTTTGGATGATGGAGCCAGAAATTGCATTTGCAGACTTAATTGATGACATGAACTTAGCAGAAGATATGGTAAAATACATTATAAATTATGTAATGGAAAATGCTCCTGAAGAAATGAATTTCTTTAATTCATTTATAGATAAGACATTATTTGATAGATTAAATAACATTGTTAATTCAGACTTCGGACGAGTAACATACACAGAAGCTGTAGAATTGTTAAAAAAATCAGGACAACAATTTGAATATCCAGTTGAATGGGGAATAGATCTTCAAACAGAGCATGAAAGGTTTCTTACAGAAAAAATATTTAATAAACCTATATTTGTAATAGATTATCCAAAGGAAATTAAGGCTTTTTATATGAGAATGAATGAGGATAATAAAACTGTTGCTGCAATGGATTTACTTGTTCCTGGAGTTGGAGAAATGATTGGTGGAAGCCAGAGAGAGGAAAGATTGGATCTACTTACAGCTAGAATGGATGAACTTGGCTTAAACAAGGAGGATTACTGGTGGTATCTTGAACTAAGAAAATATGGAGGAACTAAGCATGCAGGGTATGGGTTAGGATTTGAAAGGCTATTAATGTATATTACAGGTATGGCAAATATTAGAGATGTTATACCATTCCCTAGAACAGTAGGAAATGCCGAATTTTAATACTTAGTTAACCACACTATTATAATCTAAAAGTAAAAAGAAGGAGTTATATTCCTTCTTTTTACATTATAGAGCTTGAGTTTGACTTTTATTAATAAGTGTGGTAAATTCTGTACAGTTTAAGTTGGGAGGTAATTTTTATGATTAATTATATAGAGCATGTTTATGCTAATGTCAAGATAGATGAAGGACCTCAAGCAATAGAGAATTTACTATTAGAAATATTTTTCCATGAGGGTATATCAACAAAGGAGCTTGCAAGAAAAACCCTGCTTCCTGTGCCCCTTGCAGCAGCAATAAAAAGAGAATTCATTAAAGCAGGATTAGTAGTTCAAGACAGGGGAGTAAGGCTTTCAGGTGAAGGAATAAGCTATATTGAAAATCAATTAGGATATAAGGGCTTGAATAAAACATTATACAATAAATTAGTAAATGGTGAGTGGAATATAGATGAGGATTTTAAGGAAGAAAAAGTTAAACTTAATAAATTATTTGATGAACGACCTCAGGTAGATGTTACTGTAGATCAATCTAAGTGTACTGTTGAAACTAGCATAAAACGAGCAATATTATGTTTAAAGTATCATTGCCTAATTGGAAAAGAGATATTATGTGTAGGTGATGATGATTTAGTAAGTATATCCATTGGATTTTTAATAAAGAAATTATTTTCTGATGTAAAAATGAGTAATACTAACATATGCATTTTTGATGTGGATAAAAGATTTTTAAAATATATAGAGGATATAGCCCAATCAGAGAATTTGCCATTGCTATGTATAAATATGGATATGAGATTGCCAATTGATAATGAGTATAAGAAAAAATTTGACTGCTTTTTCACTGACCCACCCTATACACTTCTAGGAATGAATTTGTTTCTTTCGAGAGGAATTTCTAGCCTAAAAAATAGAATGGGACTACCAATTTTTTTATCCTTCGCTCATAAATCTCCTGATTTCACCATGGAGGTGCAAAAGGAATTTATAAATATGGGATTAGCAGTGACCGAGATAATACCAAGATTTAATAAATATGAAGGAGCAGAAATAATAGGTAACTCTAGTCAAATGATTGTTTTAAAAACTACAGGTAAGACAAGTCCAACTATAGAAGCTTTTTTTAACGATGCAATTTATACTGGTGAAATAAAGAAAACTATTAGAATTTATAAATGTAAAAAATGTGGTTTAGCTATAAAAGTAGGTTTTAAGGAAGAGTATAGGACAATTGAAGAATTAAAAAACAAAAGGTGTCCAAAATGTAATGAGAATGTATTTGAAATGGAAAGTAAAGCTAGTTATTCAGACATTGATTAGAGAAAGATTTTGCAATAATTGAAATTATATAAAAAAAGAGATATTGTAGTTAATTACAATGCCTCTTTTTTTATGCCTGTTTAAATACTATAATATAAGGGTATGATAATTGAGGCATAGGTAAAAATTTCTTTATTTAGTAATGAGGTGGCATATGTTCGATTTAACAAAATTAAGATTTTTATATAATTCACGTCAACAGACATTCATAAGAGGTAGAGAATACTATGTAAGTGGTGCAGTGAGGGAAGTAAAGCTTTTTCAGAGATTTGCAAGTTATGAAGTTGATGCAGTGCTACAAGGGACAAAGCTGTATAAAACGAAAATAAAATTTGATGAGAATAATATATATAACTCTTGTAATTGTACATGTCCTGCATTTCTACAGTACAAGGACCCCTGTAAACATGTAGCAGCTCTTTATTTTTATTTAACCGAATCAGATAAATTCAACAAATCCTTAAACTATATAGCAGCAGGAGAATTTTTAGAAAGCTATTTCTTGGATATGTCTGAAGAAAATAAAGGTCGAGTTAATCTAGAATATCAGATACAAACTCTTTCATATCCAGGGAATTTATTTGGATACTTATCAATAAAGATAGGTATTGATAAAATGTACATAATAAAAAATATTCGACAATTTTTAGAACAATTACATGAAGATGGTATTATAGTATTTGGAAAAAATTTTGTATACAATGAAAAAATACATGAGTTTAAGGATGAAGATAAAAAAATAATTGAATTTTTATTAGAATTAATTTCAGCAGAAAAGGCAATTAAGTCTGAAAGCTATTATGCTCAAGGGAATATTTTTACTGGGAAAAATGTAAAATTAGATGAAGTTTTATTTAAAAAGTTTCTACTACTCTTAAATGGAAGAGAATTTGTACTACAACATGAAAATGAGCATATCGAAAATGTAACTGCCGATTTTGAAAGCTATCCATTTGAAATTGATATAAAAAACAACATAAATATTATGGAAGCAGAAATTACATATAATAAAGATTGTATTTTTTTTAAGAGGTACAGTAATTTAATTTACTCTAATAAAAAATTATATATTATTGATAAAAAGGATAAAGCATTTAAGTTCATTAATGCTGCTAGAAATAACAAAGTTAGGAAAATGGAGTTTTCTGAGGAGAATAGTGATAAATTATTATCTATAATTCCTGGTTTAGTCAACAATAGGGGCATTAACGTATCAACTGATATATTAAAGAAATATGTTAATACTCCCCTTGAGGCAGGTATTTATATTGATAAATATAAAAAAGGGATATCATTAAGATTAGAATATAAATACGGAGATGAAATAATCGACCCAATATATAAGAAGGGTATCAATCCATATATTATTAGAGACTTTGAAAAGGAAGAACATATTATGAATATAATTGATGATGCAGGCTTTAAGGTGAATGATAATGTGGTACACCTTGATGATGTAGATAAAACATATTTATTCTTCAGAGATATGCTTCCTATACTTTCAAAATACAGCAATCTATATTACACTGATGAGGTTAAGGATATGTACCTGGGAAGGATTAAAGGTTATAAAAGCTATGCAAGAACAAGACAGGGTAGTGGAGTTATAGATATTTCAATTGATATTGAAGGTATTAACCCAAAGGAAATAAAAGATATTTTAAAATCTATAAAAGAAAAAAAGAAATATCACAAACTAAAAAGTGGTAGATTTATTTCCCTAGAAGGAAATACAATTGATGAACTTTCAAGTCTTATAGATGAAGTTGAAGATGAAGAGCTTAAAAATAACACAATTTCCTTATCAAAATATAGGGCTATTAGTCTATTTCAAGTTTTAGATAAAGAAATGATTAGTAACATCGAAAATATCCAAGAAATTAATAAAGTTGTTAGTAAAATAAAAAATTTTGAAAATGATAATATTGTAACACCTGAAATATTTAAAGGAGTACTAAGAGATTATCAGGTAACAGGTTATAAATGGATGAAAACCCTCCATAATGTAGGTCTTGGTGGAGTTCTTGCTGATGATATGGGACTAGGGAAAACACTTCAAGCGATTACTCTCATATACGATGGGATAGGGGAACCTTCAATTGTAATTACACCCTCTTCATTAATTTTTAATTGGGAAAATGAAATTAAAAAATTTTCACCTGATTTAAGAACAATTGTCATTTCAGGTACTAAAAAAAGCAGAGAGGAAATGCTTCAAGAAATTACTGACTATGATATTTTAATTACTTCATATCCACTATTAAGAAGGGATATTGAACTATATGAAGAAATGCATTTCAAATATTGTATATTAGATGAAGCACAGCATATTAAGAATCCAGAATCTATTAATGCACAGAGTGTAAAAAGAATTCATTCTCAAAGCAGATTTGCATTAACTGGTACACCTATGGAAAACTCATTAATTGAGCTTTGGTCACTATTTGATTTTTTAATGCCTGGATATTTAATGTCAAGGAAAATGTTTACTGAGAGATATGAAAAAAATATTTTTAAAAACGAAGATAGGGCAGCACTTTCAAATTTTAAAAAAACAATTGCTCCATTTATTCTTAGAAGAAAGAAAAAAGATGTTCTCCTAGAACTTCCTGAGAAAATTGAAACTACACTTGTATGTAAATTGACAGAGGAACAAAAGAATATATATACAGCATATTTGCTTCGTGCAAGAAAGGAAATAGATAACTTGATTGAGGATGAAGGATTTGAAAAAAGCCATATTCAGATACTTGCAGCAATTACAAGGCTTAGACAAATATGCTGTCATCCAGCTGTGTTTTTAGAAAATTATAGCGGAGGAAGTGGTAAATTAGATTTACTTGAAGAGCTTATAGATGAATTAGTAGAAGGGCAGCATAGAATTCTCCTATTTTCACAATTTACTTCTCTTTTAAAAATCATTAGGGAATCTATCAATATGAAGGGAATGGATTATTTATATCTAGATGGAAACACTCCAGTTCATGAAAGAATGGACCTGGTAGATAGATTTAATTCCGGTTTTGGGGAGGTATTTTTAATTTCTCTTAAGGCTGGTGGCACAGGTTTAAATTTGACATCTGCTGATGTTGTTATTCATTTCGACCCATGGTGGAATCCAGCAGTTGAGGATCAAGCTACTGACAGAGCTCATAGAATTGGGCAAGAAAATGTTGTACAAGTATTTAAGCTAATTACAAAGGATACAATTGAAGAAAAAATTATAGAACTCCAAAATAAGAAAAAGGGTCTAATAAATGCAGTTATTCAAGATGGTGAAGTTTTCATAAATAAGCTTACTGAGCAAGAACTTCTTGATTTGTTTAAAATATAGGGTTATTTGCATATTAGCAAATAACCCCTTTGGCGCAATTTAATACTGAGGATATATTTTTATTTAGAATAACCATTTTTACTTGATGCTTTGTTCGATTGAAGTAAATATTTATGGAAGAAGTACTCTATAATAGCAATGACTACTGCAAAGAAAACAAGTGTAAATAAATTTGTTCTAAACACATTGGCTATTTGGTTATTAGGTTGTATAACTCCAGCCAATAAATATATTAAAAATGCTGTAATAGCCCCTAATAGCCCATCTAAAATTGATGCGACTATATTACGAAAGGAAGGAAGTATAATAAGGTCACCAATAAAATAGTTAAGTACAGCTACTGCTAGTGTGGTTAAAATTATCCAACTTAAAGCATTTCCTCCTATATAGCCAAAAGCAAGCCAAGCTGCAGCAAAAGTAAATAGAAATTTGACAATAAGAGCAATAAGTTTATCCATCATTAATTCACCCCCTTTTAATTGTTTTAAATACTATGTAATTATAAATATAACGCATTGTAAATATATAGATAGTTTTAAATTAAATATAGTCTTCATTTTAGAGAGTGACAATTGATTAACTAATAAAATTTATTCAAAAATGCTGTATTATATTCTACATTTTTGTAAAGAACTTATATGAATATTTATTGTATTTAGTGTATGTATATACTACAATATACATATAGTGGAATATAATACATTAATAACAACGGTGTCATATAAAATAGGAGGGGTTTTTATGCCAATTATGGACAGCTTATCAAAGATTGCAAAAAGTGTAGGAGATGGAGCTAAAACTGCTGTAAAAAAATCAGAGGATATGGTAGAGGTAGCTAAGCTTAATAAATCTATTACAAATGAGGAAGATAGAATAAAGTTAACATATATTGAGATGGGAAAGATAATTTACTCAAAATATGAAAATAATGAAGTAATTGAAGATGAGCTTATTGAATTTTGCAACAAAATAGACGAATTTCATGATAATATATCTTCTATAAAACAGAAGATAGCAGAGATTAAAAATGTTAAAGTCTGCAGCAATTGTGGTGCAGAAATAGAGTTAGCTACAGAATTCTGTGTAAAATGTGGGTCTAAGCAGGAAATAGTTCATGCAGACAAGAATGAAGTTGAACAATCACAGAAAGGGATAATAGATAAACCGAAATTCTGCCCATCATGTGGGAAAGAAATAGTTGGAGATTCAAAGTTTTGTCAAGAATGTGGAGCTAAGCTTTAATTAAATTTCATTGAAAAATTTGTAAATAATGTAATAGGAGTATGGCATAATTAAAGATAATTATGCATACTCCTATTTTTTATATTGGAATAAATCCAATTTTCTTTTGTATTTTTCTTATCATTTTATTTGCAACAAAGTTTGCTTTGACCGCACCTTTTTTATAAACGGCTGCAAGTTGGGTTTTCTCACAAATCAGTGACCTTACTTTCTCTTGTATAGGCGAAAGCTCATTAATAATTATATCAGCAACGTCTGATTTAAATTGTGCATATCCTATACCCTCATATCTTTTTTCTATTGCCTCTGGAGTTTCCTTTGTTATAGCACTTATAATATTAATAAGATTTTTTATTCCTGGCTGCTCATCTGAGTATTTTATCACACCAATATTATCAGTAACAGCTCTACTAATTTTTTTTCTAATAACTTCAGGAGGATCCATTATAAGAATAAAGCTATTAACGTTCTCATCAGATTTAGACATTTTTTTTGTTGGATCCTGAAGATCCATAATTTTTGCCCCAGATCTGTTAAAGTAGCCTTCAGGGATGGTAAAGGTAGGGCTATAAAGGTTATTAAACCTTGTAGCAATATCCCTGGCAATTTCAATATGCTGTTTTTGGTCACTGCCAACGGGTACTAGGTCAGCATTATAAAGTAGAATATCCGCTGCCATAAGCACAGGATAGTTAAACAACCCTGAGCTGATGTTTTCGCCATATCTATGTGATTTATCCTTAAATTGTGTCATTCGACTTAGTTCACCCATATAGGTGAAGCAGTTTAATAACCAAGCACCTTCACTATGTGCAGGTACATGTGATTGAATAAATATTGTGTTTTTTTCAGGATCTATACCTGATGCTATATATATTGCAATTACCTCAAGTGTTTTTGCCCTTAGATTTTTAGGCTCTTGTCTTACTGTTATTGCATGTAAATCAACAACACAGAAAAATGTCTCGTAATCATCCTGAAGATTAACCCAATTTTTAATAGCTCCTAGATAGTTGCCAAGTGTTAAGTTACCAGAAGGTTGAATTCCGCTAAATATAACCTTCTTATCCATTTGATCCATGCTACACCTCCAAAATAAAAATTAAAGCCCTATAGCATACACTATAGGGCGCTTGTGCGCGGTACCACCTAACTTTAGGAAAAAATCCTCTCAATAGGATAAATATATATCCCAATTCCTATAACGTAGAACAAACGTTTAAGGCTACTTTATTTCACCTAAATCCTTATGGACCCATTCGGTTTAAGCATAACTACTGCAATTTCACCACATGCAGTTCTCTTGAAGCCTGTTTTAAACTTACTTACTTCCAATCATTGGATTTTAATATTAATTTATTAAATAATACAATATTCCAACGATTTTGTCAATGTAGTAGAAAGTTGAGACAGACTATGTATTAAGAAGCTTTTAAAGATAATACCTATGAATAGATATCAGAAAATTCAATATTAATTCTTTCTGTATTGCTTTGATTTATATACTTACTATTATATGAATCCATTGATGGAGGTAAGGTAGTAACTGGAAATTTAATAGTAAAAATACTCCCCATATTTGGAATACTTTTTAAAGCTATAGATCCTCCATGCATTTCTACAAGGGATTTTACCAAGGACAAACCAATACCGCTGCCTTCATTATTTCTAGACAGGGATTTGTCAACTTGAACAAATCTTTCAAATACTGATTTCTGCTTTTCAATTGGTATACCAATTCCTGTGTCTCTTACAGAAACAATAATAGAATCCTTCTTCTCCCTCATATTAATAAATATGCTGCCCCCTGGTTTTGTAAATTTGATAGAATTTGATAGAAGATTTAGCATTATTCTTTCAATTTTATCTGGATCACATGCCATAATCTTTTCTTCAATTTGTGTATCAAAAATAAAATTAATACCTTTGTTTTCTATATAGTCAGCTACAGATAATACAATGTCCTCTACTACATTTATTATGTTATAATTATTAAGTTCTAAACTCAAATATCCAGAATCAATTTTTGTAATATCAATTAGATTGTTAACCAACTTGATTAATCTATAGGAATTTTGTTTCATTATGGTAAAATATTTTGTTAATTTGTCCTTGCTTTTATCAAGAGAATTTTCTTTTTTCAATACCTCACACATTTGTAGAGCACTCATTATAACATTTATTGGAGTTCTAAGTTCATGGGATATGTTTGAAAAAAATTCTGTTTTAAGTTTATCGTAATTGATTGTTTCCTGTAACAATTTCATGCTTTTTTCCGCAATTTTACGTTGAGTTATATCTCGGACAATTCCTAGTATTCGTGTATCAGGCAACTTTTTAGCACTTAATTCAACAGTAAGTAATTCACCATTTTTGCATCTTAAGTTCCACTCACTAATAATGGATTTACCAGAGTTTAATTCTTTCAATTCGGCACTTGATTTTTTAATCTCATCTGGTACTACTAAGTTTAATATATTCATGTTTATTATTTCTTCATGGGAATATTTAAGCATTATATGGCCTATAGTATTAACCTCTATATAATTGCCAAAACTATCTATTATAAAAATTCCATCTGATGCTTGCTCAACAAGCAAATGATATCTCTCCTCACTTTTATGAAGGGTCTCAATTATAATATCATTTTTTGATTTAAAGTTTTTTATAAGCTCATTTTTAAAAAATTTAGACCAGTTAGAACAAAAGGAGATTTCTATATTATCGAAGAACTCTTCTATGCTTCTTATCAAATTTCTTTCAAAATCTCTTTCTAGAATTGAATCATATATTAATTCAATAAAGCAACCTTTGCAGCATTTAATAAATTCTAAAAGCATTCCAATATCAACGTTCATTTTATACATCTTATTTGCTTCTGTAAACTTTAAAACAACTTCTTTATAAATTTGTTTTTTACATATATCAATATCTTTTGAATTATTATCAAGATTGAGGAAGCCAATAAGATGGTTATATATGTGAGGTATAAGTTTTTTCCATGCTTTTTCATTAGAGAATATTGTAAAGGATAAGTCCTTTTGAGAAATGAAATTTGATATTTTTGTTTCAATAAAACTAATGTTTTCAATAATTGAATCATTAATATTATACATACAATCACCTCTCGGAATTATAAATATATTAAACCAATATTAAAGTAATATTTTACATAATTTTTACAAGTGTAAAATATTACTATCTATAACAGATTATACTACATGTAAGTATAAATTCCGAATATTTTTTATCAACAATTATCGCGTTATTCGACTTCATAATGAAAAAAACTCGAATGCTTTTAACTTAAATGGAGTCATTAAAGCTAAGATGATATGTTTTCAATATAATAAATATTATTCTCTGAAAAAACAGATATAAAATTATAAATAGAATTGTACCATCCATCACTATCCTTTGATTTACCTATAGGAGGAGTGTAATTGCCATATGGTAGTACAGAATATTCAACACTAAATTGAATATTATTAGTGGTTTGTTTTTCTATTTTAATAATTTTTATTTTATAATCTTTTATTCTTAAGGTATCAGGGGAATCTTTGCTTTTTAAATATCCAAAATAATTAACGAGTATAATATTAGCTTTTTCAAAAAAATTGGTTTCTGAGTTATCAATAAATATGCCTGGTGCATATTTTTCCTTTAATTGACCACCAACCTTAGATTTTGATGTTATTTTTTCATTGTTTGAAAGGATATTTGCTTTATATAAAGAAAAATCACCAAGTTTATCTGAGCTATTCCTTTGTGAGATTCTAACTAAATTATTATTGCCAAACCAAGTATAATTGCTTGAAAAATCATCAAAATATCCTAATTCCATCTCAGGGTCAATATTATCTGCATAAATTATTTTTGCATTTTTATTGTCAAGAAGTGCAGATTTCTTTAAGTCTTGTGAAAATTCAATTGAATAATCCTGAGGATAGGATACATTATATTTGTAAAAATTATTATTATAATCATATATATATGTGGATACACCATCTGTAAAAGCAGCATACTTCTTTTCTAGTTTTACCATATTATATCCAGCACCTAACTTTTTTACTGGGCTGCTTTTACCTGAATTAATTTCATAAATAGTGTCCTGATCATAATATAAAACACTGGTTTCTTTCATTCCAATTATAATACCAGGTATAAGATATTCTTCAATCTCATATAAATTATCCTTTCGCAATAAATACTTTTGAAATGCTACTTGACTATTAATAGTAAGGGATGATTCTAAAAGTATATCACCATAATCTGATATAAAAATATTATCAATGTTTCCTTTATTGAAAGGTATTGTAATACTGGTACCTGACAATATATCATAGATAAAAATACGTTGGCCATTTTTATCAGCGAATGCATAAAAATTTGAGTTACTAGACCAGGCATCCTTTAGAAAATACTTATTTTCATTTGAAATCACCCTCATTTCTCCACTTTTAAAACTAAATAAATGCATGTTGTATTTATTGCTTTGAAGATCATTTTCTCCTATACCATTGTTTATTACTACATAGTCACCATTAGGACTAAAATTAAAGTCGGTGTGAATTGAACCCTGTGTATATACCGAATCAATTTTATCAAGATTAATTCCAGAGTAAAACTTTGGTTTTCCACTATTGTATGAATATGCAAGCAGAGCAGAATGATTATAAAATATAATTTTATTACTATCCACATAGCCAAAAATCCATGGACTTATCTCTAGTGGCTCTGTTTTTATTTTATTTAAAATATCTTGAGCAGCTTTGTTATTGGAGGATGTTGGCAGTGGAAGTTCTGTTTCGATAAAGCTATTTTTGAGACTATCAACATTTTGTGATGGCTTCTCAATTGTAGTATTAACCTTAATACTTTCTATAAAATTATTATTATCCTTTATAGCAGCAGGTTTATATTTATTATTTATATATATATTGTAGAAGTACAGGCCACCTGAAAGAATGCTAAATAATAAAACAGCACTTGCAGCATATACTACAATATTTTTTTTCATTCTAAAGTATAGCTTATTTGAAAAGCTTTTATTATATCTATTTTTATCTATATACTTCATTATTTCATCTCTTGAGCTACTAAATTTAGCGGTTCGAATATTTATTACATCCTTAAAAGCTTTCTCAACCTGGATTTCTTCTTTATATATTTTTTGGCAGTCTACACAATTTTGGATATGATCCTCCATTGACCTTTTTAAATCCTCTGAAATAGAACCATATATAAAATCGTATAATCTTTTTTTAAAAGTTAAACAGCTTATCATATTTTACACCTCTTTTCGCCGCTCCATTTAAATGTTTTAAATCTATCCTTTAGTCTATAAAATCTTGCTTTAACAGCAGATTCACTCATGGATAATATTTCTGCTATATCAGTAAAGGTTGTTTCTTCCTTTAAATATTTTAATGATAGTATTTGCCTATCTGTTTCATTTAGTCCTTTCACAAATTTCTCAACTAAATATTTTGTTTCAGAATACTCTGCAGATTGTTCAGGGGATATACCAGTATATTGAATGTATTGCACATCTTCAATATTGACCTCATATACCCTTCGATATTTCCTCATATAATCTATGCTTTTGTTTTTAGCTATTTGAAACATCCAATTTATAAATTTGTATTCATGCTTATATGTATAAAGTTTATTATAAGCAGTAATAAAAGTCTCTTGGGTAATATCCTGGGATGCTTCAGTATCTCGTATCATGTTATATATAAATCTGAAAATCACTATTTCATATTTATTCACTAAAATATTAAAGCTATCCATATTTCCGTCGAGAATTTCTTTGATAAGATTTATGTCCTCATTCACGAGATTCACCTCCATAAGCATGGCTGAATACTTTTATATTATATAATAATTATATTTCTTAAATAGATTTAAACTCTTATTACATAATTATATACGAAATCTGAACAATGAAGTTACATAAATTGAAATGTTATATATTATATAAAATAAGAGGATACCATAACAGTATCCTCTTAAAATTAAAATACAGTTTTGATAAATATGGGAGAAGAAATTCCCCATTTTCCATTTGAATGGATTACTTTTACCACATACCAGCTTTCTTTTTTATTGACAATTATGCAAGGTTTCCATGTAACTATATTTGCATTATCATAAATACTTTCATTTACTATCCTACCTGCATTTGAAACTAATTGTATTTTTTCAATTGGTACAAAATCATCAGCAGCAATTATTTCAAAATTAATTAGGCTGCCAATATTAGCATTTAATATACTACCCATCCAGAAGTCATTAGCTTTAAATACAAGTCTTAAGCTTCTTGTTTCTGTAGAATATGTTCGCAAATTTCTCATTGCATCAATTAGTGTATCTTTGTTTAGAGCTTCAGCAAGTATTACAGTTAAATTATCATCATCGCCCCAGTTACTTGTATGATTATCCTGTCCATTAATTGCACCTAAATGCCAACCTAAGTCAAGAAGTTTATAATAATAGGGCTCATATCTTATGTACCTTCTTGGAAATGCTCCATTTCCAACCTCTATGAGTTTTAAAAGTTTATCCATTTCTGAATTATACTCAATTGGTCTAAATGAACGACCAGGATGATTGATTACTGCAATTACATTGCACTGACTTGAGAGCCAGTTAGACAACTTATCTATGTTAAGGTGCTGCTTTCTTCCATTTAAATAGTTTTGGCTGTTTAATATACTTATATGACCTCCAGCAAACCATTTCATTTCAAATCCTCTTATGGCAGCAAAATCCTTATATTTACTATTTGATAATTCAACATCCTTACCTGTATTAAACCACTGTGAACCTTCTTTCTCAGAGTAATGCTTCATATTCTTATCATATTCAAAGTTTTTATTTTTCACTCCATCTAGAAAATTTGAATGATCAGCAATAAATAGAAAATTAAGATTCTTACTTCTTGCATATTCAAATGCATCTATTGGCTGTCCTTGACCATCGGAGTATGAGGTATGAGCGTGTGGTATCCCGTAATAGAAATTATATTTTATGTTTTTCCAAAAATCAATGCACAAAACAGTTCCTCCTCAAATTAGGTTATGTATTAAATATAATTACTAAAATGCATAATATATAATATTAGAATTTTATTTAATAGTGACAAAAAAATTTAATAATAGTGTGAACTACTATTTTTTTTGATATAATGTTACAGAGCATAATAATGAATTCCATATGGGAGAGTGAAAAGTTTGAATATAGAGTTTTTAGATAAGGGAAGTCCTGAAATACAATATGAAAAACGTAGGGACAATTATAAGAAAAGCATTGATGTATTATCAAAAAAAGTAAATGCAATTAGTATTAGCAGAGGGATAATTTTTTTTGGAGGTATAGCTATAGCTATTCTTTTTTATGTTAAAAAACAATATAGTCTAATTCCACTGACACTGTTAACTACATTACTTATTTTTATATTTCTTATTGCTATACATGAAAAACTAAGAGAGCAAAAGAAATATACTGAAATTTTATATGAGATAAATGATAACTCATTAAAAAGATTAAATGGAAAGTGGAAAGATTTCAAGGATAGTGGAGAAGAATTTAAAAATGAAAATCATAGATATTCTGAGGATTTAGATGTATTTGGAAGAGGTTCTTTATTTCAGCTTGTTAATACTTCAAACACATTCATAGGAAGGCAAAAATTAGTAGAGCTTTTTATTGAACCAATAAAGAAAGCTGACGAGATTTACAGAAATCAAAATGCAATTAAAGTTCTTTCTGAAAAAATTGATTGGAGACAAAGGTTTCAAGCTGAGGGAATGGTTTCAAAAGGTGAGAGTTCAAAAGCAAATGAATTGAATAACCCAGAGGAATTATTTATTTGGGCTAATGAGAAGAATGAATTTTTTAGAAATCCTATTATTATATTTCTAGCCAGAATACTGCCAATAATTACAATATTGCTTTTGCTTTTAGCAATAGCTCTTCCTAATGTACCCTATTATCCTTTTTTCCTATTATTAAGCTGCCAAATATTCCTTATTCTGATACGTTCAAAGGATATAGGTAAAGTTTTCAGTGTTACAGATAAATATAAGGATATTATTAAAACCTATGAAAAAATGTTAAAGCAAGTGGAAGATGAAGAGTTTAACTCGAGCTATCTTGATATATTAAAGAAAAGTTTAATAGATAATAAAAATCAAAAAGCATATAAGCAGATAAATGGATTGGTAAAGGTAGTTGATATGATTGCAATGCGATACAGTGAAATATACCTATTTTTTAATATAATAACACTTTGGGATTATCAATGCCAAATTACACTTGAAAGCTGGAAAAAAAGAAGTGGAGTTAATTTGGAGAAGTGGCTTACAACTGTCGGAGAGTTTGAAGCTCTATCAAGTCTTTCAGCATTGTATTTTGACCATCCTAGCTGGGTTATGCCTAAAATTTTTGATGAGCTAAGTGATTATGAGGCAACTGATATTGGCCATCCTCTTTTGTCTGAAGATAGAGTAGTTAATAGCTTTCAGGTACATTTGCCAAGTGGAGTTTTGCTTATTACAGGTTCAAATATGTCTGGAAAGAGTACATTGCTTAGAACAGCAGGAGTAAATCTAATTTTAGCCTATACAGGTGCACCAGTTTGTGCTAGTAAATTTAAATGCTCAATTATGGATATATATACTTCCATGAGAGTTAGTGACAATCTTGAAAAGAACATTTCTTCCTTTTACGCTGAACTTCTAAGAATAAAAATGATTATTGAAGCAGCAAAGGAGGGAAAAAGAATTTTTTTCCTGCTGGATGAAATATTTAGAGGCACTAACTCAAGGGATAGAAATACAGGAGCTAGAATATTAATCAAAAACCTAATAGAACAAGGAGCCTCTGGATTCGTTTCTACCCACGATCTAGAGTTGGGAGAACTATCAGGAGAAGGAAACACAGGAGTGCATAACTTTCATTTTAGAGAATATTATAAAGATGGACAAATATATTTTGATTACAAGTTAAGACCAGGCATTTCTACAACAAGGAATGCAATATATTTAATGAAAATGGCGGGTATTGATTTTAATGAAGAAGTACTTTGATAATGAATTGGTGAATAATAGGGACCTTTTAAAAAAATAAGCATATATTGAATTAGAATACTAAAATACGGGGGTCTATTTTTGATTATACATGTTGTAAGAAAAGGTGAGAGCTTATATTCTATTTCACGCTTATATGGTGTTTCAGCTAATAAGATTTCTTCTGACAATGAACTTAGCAATTCAGAACATCTGGTAGTTGGTCAAACCCTAGTTATAATTGGAGGGGCTAGAAAACATACTGTAGCCCCGGGGCAATCTATTTATTCAATCGCAAGATTATATGGACTAAATGTGAATGATCTATTAGCTGCTAATCCTCAGATTCCAAGTTCAAATAAGATTAATGTAGGGCAAATAATGAACATACCGGCAGGACCTGGAAAGCTTGGTACTATCGAAGTAAATGGCTATACCTTTCCCAATATAAATATGGAGGTATTAAGAAAGACACTTCCACATTTAACCTACTTGAGTATTTTCAGTAATGAGGTTAATCCAGATGGAACTATTCGCCTAATAAATGATGTACCACTAATTCAAGCAGCAAGAGCAGCAAAAGTTGCTCCATTAATGGTAATAACTAACCTCGAGTCTGGCGGAGGCTTTAGTAGTGATGTAGCAAGGTCAATATTAAGAAATAATACTGTACAGGATAGACTGCTTGACAATGTTATTCAAAATCTTAGAAATAAGAATTATTATGGACTGGATATCGACTTTGAATACATTTATCCAGAAGACAGAGAAAATTACAATAATTTTTTACGAAAGACTGTGGCAAGACTAAAACCTCTTGGATATACAGTTACAACAGCTCTAGCTCCAAAAACCTCAGCAACTCAAAAGGGTTTACTTTACGAGGCACATGATTATCCAGTTCATGGAGCCCTTGCAACACATGTTATACCAATGACATATGAATGGGGATACACATATGGTCCTCCACTAGCAGTATCACCTATTAATGAAGTGAAAAAGGTATTAAACTATGCTGTAACTGCAATTCCTAGACAAAAAATTCTTATGGGAGTGCCAAACTATGGATATGATTGGACTCTTCCATATGTAGAGGGTACAGCGGCAAAGACACTATCAAATCCAGGTGCAGTTGATCTTGCTAGAAAAGAAGGGGCTGTTATCCGTTATGATGAGGAGTCACAGGCACCATTCTTTAATTATTATGATGACAATAGAAAACAGCATGTGGTTTGGTTTGAGGATGCTAGAAGTATAAATGCAAAACTAAGGGTAGCAGACCAATATAATTTAGGTGGGGTAAGCTACTGGACTATAGGAAGGTATTTTCCACAGGCTTGGTTAGTTCAGGATGCGTTATTCAATATTAGAAAAGTGCTATAGAATAATTAGGTAATATGAAATTCGTAATATTTAGAAGGCCTGCCTAGGCCTTCATTTTATTTATATATTTGTATTGTAAATTTGCATGTTTAGATGATAGAATGACCATATAGTATAATTAAACTGTTTTGTATAAATAAACATTACAAGGAGCAAATTATTTTTAATAAAATTTATAGATGAAAGGGATAAAAGATGCTTAAGATAGGAGATTATAATGAATTAGAAGTTTTAAAAGAAGTGGATTTCGGGTTTTACCTTATTTCAGATGAGGGTGAAATACTACTTCCTAGAAAGTATGTTACTGAAGGATTAGGTATAGGAGATAGAATAAATGTATTTATTTACAAGGATTCGGAAGATCGATTAGTTGCAACCACTATAACACCCATTGCTAAGGTTGGTGATATTGCTTATCTTGAAGTAAAGGATACGAACAGATATGGGGCTTTTTTAGATTGGGGTCTGGAAAAGGATTTACTTGTGCCATTTGCAGAACAAAAAATAAAAATGGTTGTAGGCAATAAATATTTCGTTAAGGTGTACTTTGATGAAGTGACTAAAAGGGTGGTAGCAACTACAAAAATTAATAAACATCTAGATAAGGAAGTATTAGACGTAGCTGAGGGGGAAGAGGTAGATTTGACAGTTTATAAATTTACTGAACTCGGTGCATCTGTCATTATTAACAATAAATATTTAGGTGTTGTTTATAAAAACGATATATTTATTAAACTTAATGTAAACGATAAATTAAAGGGATATATAAGTAAAATCAGAGAAGATGG
>JBEQBT010000030.1:0-20089 GCA_041639705.1 Clostridiaceae bacterium
GTGTGCTCTTCCGATCTCAGATGTTTTGAAAGGACAGTCTGTTCACCCTGAAGTTACACTTATTGTTACACCTGCTTCCAGTAAGATTGCCAATGAAATGGATCAGATGGGAATAACTTCAATCCTAAGGAACAGCGGAGGGGTTATCATGCCACCTGGCTGCGGTCCTTGTCCAGGGAAGCATTTTGGAGTACTGTCTGAGAGTGATGTGGCTATTACAACTACTATTCGTAATTCCCCTGGGAGAATAGGTGCTAAGGAAGCCGAAATTTACCTTGCATCCCCATTGAGCGTAGCTCAGGCTGCAATCAAAGGGGTAATCTATTAACAGTAAGTCATCAAGAAATTAAGTAAAGAGTTAAAACTAGAAAGCTGCAATTAAGCAGCTTTCTTTTTTACGCAGTGAATTAAGAGGGAAGATCGGCAAGGGATAAACATCCTAAATTATCTATGGTGGGTGTTCAAGATTGCTTTACAGAATCTGGTGTGACTTCCGAAGTAAAGAATAAATATGGCTTGAATGTTGAAAATATTATGGAACATGTAAAGAGAGTTCTAGAATTTTAATAAAAGGTACCACCATATGAATTTATTGAAATCTCATAAGGTGGTACCTTACTTGACATGAGGCCAGTTACTTATTGCTTAGAAAAAATAAGAAGTCCCATTCATAGAGACGAGTAAATAACTATCTATGAATATAGGCTTTTTTATTTAGTAAAATACCTTATATTATACAAACATAAAGCAAGGATTCTTTCCTACTATTGCTTACCAATCAATTCCATTATTCTCTCCTCAAGCTTTGAAGGGCTTGTAGTTGGTGCGAATCTATCCACTACATTGCCCTTGGAATCAACAAGGAATTTAGTGAAATTCCACTTTATCGCGTCTCCCAGTATTCCTTTTTTCTGGTCAACTAGGTGCTTGAACAGGGGATGGGCATTAGGTCCTTTAACGTCAATCTTCTCAAATAGGGGAAAAGTAACACCGTAATTGATTTCACAGAAGCTTTTAATTTCTTCACTTTTTCCGGGTTCTTGATTTGCAAATTGATTTGATGGGAAGCCAAGTATTTCAAACTTTTGGTTTCCTAATTTTTCATACAATGCCTGAAGCTCCTTGTACTGTGGTGTAAAGCCGCACTTGCTTGCGGTATTTACTATTAAAAGTACCTTGCCTTCATAATCCTTTAAACTCTGGTCATCTCCATCAATGGTTTTTGCTGTTATATCATATATTGACATTTTGTAACCTCCCTTAAGTTATTATTAATATTATTATATCATAAAATACATTGTACACAATACAATTTTACAAAATTGAATTGTGAAATATATATTAACATGTTACTGAATTTCCTTTATAATATAAGTTAAGCGAAAAGTTAATGTAGGAGATGAAAGAATATGATAAGAGATGGTGGTTTAAAGCTTGAAAATCAGCTTTGCTTTTCTATATATGCTGCCTCAAGGGCACTAACAAAGAAATATCGACCCTATCTTGACAATCTTGGGATAACCTACCCGCAGTACCTTGTAATGATGGTGCTCTGGGAAAGGGAAGTAATATCCTTAAAGGAACTTGGTAATAAGCTGTATCTTGATTCAGGAACCCTGACTCCACTTTTGAAGAGAATGGAGAGCATGGAACTTTTAAAAAGGGAGCGTTCAAAGGAGGATGAGAGGATTCTTTGTGTAACAATTACTGAAAAGGGAATTAAAATGAAGAAAAAGGCAATAGAAATACCTGAATGTATTTTGAAATCCTTAAATAACGAAATATCATTTCTTTCAGAATTGAAGAGTAACATAGACAAGCTTTTATTGGATATGAAGGTTAAGGAAGAATAAAAAATTAAAAGGAAGATTAGTTTTGCAATATTCTACACTATGTAAACACTAAGTAACTGTCCCCTTAGGTAATAGGTAATGCATTGTAGAGCATTATAGGAGGTGCTTTTATGTATAGATATGCAAATAAGATTATAGCAAATAGAATTGCTGAAATTCAACAAAGGCAGTTTCAAATATTAAATTACTTGGATTCTAAAAGGAAATTATCATTGAGTTACAGAAAGAAAATATGAATAGTTTAATGATAGCATTGAACAGGAAAAAGAAGAGTTAGAAAGGATTTTAAAAGAGGATAGTTAATTCATTTCTGAGGATTCCTTGATTCTTAGGTTACAGGGGAGCTGTTGAGAGCAATTCGACAAGTAGTTTTTAATATAATTGAGCAAATGCCATTATAGCTACTATCAAAGTAAGCGTTGATAAAATATCACCATATGCTCCTGTCTTCTGCTATTTTTACTCGAATAGTTTTGGGATTAACTTAAAAAAGCTTTTAGAACAAAATGCACTCTGGTAAGATTATAATATAATGGAATAATATTTATACAGGGTTTATAATCCATGGAGGAGTGAAATATATGTCTAAATCGGCAAAGATAAAAGTAATTCTGATTATTATATTTGTTGTATCTTTTAACCAGATTTTTTTTAGTACAAGCAAAGCTTTGGGTAAAGTAGATCCACTCGGTGTTGTTAAAGAAAAGTTGAATGTAATTTCTGATGAGGAAAAGAAAATACTGCAAAAGCTATTTATACTGGCTCAGGAGATTGAGGTGGCAGAAGGGAAGGAAAAAACTATTTCCCGGGAGATAGAAAATATTAATGGAGAAATAAAGGATTTTGAAGCTAAAATTCTAGGGGCAGAAAATGCATATTCAAAAAAACAGGAAGGCCTTAAGCAAATCCTCAAAAGTTATCAGAGGATGGGACCTGGCTCTTATTTTGAAATAATTATGAATTCAGACAGTCTTAGCTCATTTCTTCAAAGGCTAAATACATTGAGGGATCTCACCCGAAACACTGGAGAACTTATGAAACAGCTGGAGAGAAGCAGAGATGAGTTGTACACAGAGAAAAAAATACTGGGTGAAAAACTCCTGTTATTAAAAGAAAAGCAAAATCAATCAATAGAAGCACTTGATAAAAAGCTGAAGTTAAAGAAGGAGATGGAAGATTACCTGGCATCCATGAAAGAAGAAAGGGAGCTTTATCAGGGACAGCTTGACAGTCTGCAGAGTAGGATGAAGGACCTGAAGCTCTTTTTATCAAAGACTACAGAGGAGTTTTCCAGTCTTATCGAAAATGGAAGCGTTCCACCGGAGGCATTGAGAATATCCTTTTCTCTGCCCGAAATTAAAGCATTTTTAGATGATAAAGTATTAAATGACATAATTGCAAAGCAGCCAAACCTGCCAAGGATGTTGTTTGAATTTAATTCCGGAAAAGTCCAAATGAGTTTTCCCGAGAAGGACCTTATCCTGGTAGGGACATTTGTAATTGTTGACGGTCACACTTTAAAGTTCATGGCAGAGGAGGGCAGCTTTTACGGAATGCCCCTGGAGCCTGAGTACATAAAAGAAATATTCAGCCAAGGTGAACTGGAGCTGGATTTTGAACCCCTGCTTATGGGCAGTACAATAAAATCCATAGAGGTTAAGGAAGGTTATCTGGAGTTCTCGGTTAAGCTTAATTTATTTAGTTTGTTACAGGGGAGGATATAAAATGATAGAAGCAAAAGGAGTTTATTTAAGGTATCCCGATGGTACTCTTGCCCTAAATAATATTGACCTTAAGGTTGAGCCTGGAGATTTGGTATATATCACAGGACCTAGTGGCTCCGGGAAAACCAGCCTGCTGAAGCTTTTAATGGGTATAGAATATCCTACTGAAGGAACTTTAAGTGTACTTGGTCAGAGCATGACTATTGAACAGGCTACTGGGATTAGAAAACTCAGAATGACAATGGGACCTGTTTTTCAAGAATTCAGAGTGATAAAGGGGAGAACAGCCATTGAAAATGTTATGATGGGCATGAGGTTTTTAGATATTCCAAAGGGACAGCTAAAGGAAAATGCCAGTACCGCACTGGATAGGGTAGGTCTAAAGCATAAGGAGCTTTCATTGGTGGATAATCTGTCCTGGGGAGAATGTCAAAGGGTTGCCATTGCCCGTGCAGTTGCAAGAAAGCCTGCTATTATAATGGCAGATGAACCTACAGGTAATTTGGACAAGGCTAATGCATTGAAAATATTAGAGCTTTTGGTTTCTTTAAAGGATGAAAATACAGCGGTAATTATCACCACCCACGCAACTCATTTGATTGAGAGAGAAAAATACGGGAAGCACATTCAGATAGATGGGGGAAGTATCCCTAAAAGGACGGGGTTGATTTAATATGAAGAATATTATTCGTAATAAGAGCTATTTTATAAAAGAAGCCAAAACTATGCTAGGACTAAATGTAATTTCTAATATCCTTTCCATTTTGAGCATAGGATTCATATTTTTTATACTTGCCCTGGTGCTTTCAGGTTGGAAGGTAAGCAGCAGCATTGTTGAAACTATTCAGGGGGAAGCAGAAATAAACGTATATTATGTAGAAAATACTGGAGATGCGGTTGCTGCAAAGCTGGCTGAAAGGATTAAGGCCATGGAGGGTGTTAGAGAGGTAAGGCTTGTGGATGAAGGGGAAGCATATAACAGAATGGTGGATATTCTCGGGAAGGAAGCTGCTGTTCTGAAGTATTTAGATGATAATCCCTTCAATCCATACATAGAGGTAAAGATTCAAATGGAGAAAATGGACTCCATATTGGAAAGACTTGGAGCAATGACGGAAGTTGAATATGTTAGAGACAACCGAGAAGTGTTGGACAGGCTTCAGGGCCTGTCAGAAGTATTGAGACTGATTGGGTATCTTATTGTTATAGCTGTCGGCATATCCACCCTTATTATCATATCTCACATAATAAGGCTTGGAATACACAATAACAGGGAGCAAATAAGCACCTTGAGGCTGTTGGGAGCCCCGGAAGCTTTCATTGCACTTCCATTTTTGATGGAGGGTTTGGTATTAACCCTGGGAGGTGGCATATTATCATCAATAATGACCCTATTTACGATAAGGGGTATTTATGCCCGAATGGCAGGACCTCTTCCATTCATTCCACTACCTCCACTAACCCCTCTATTATCAGGAATGATTCTAATGATTATGCTCCTAAGTGCAGGCCTTGGAATTTCAGGAAGCCTAATGGGAATGTCATCAGCAAAGGATAAATAGATTAATGTAGGTAGCACCTCCTCAATTATGTTTGGAGGATTAGTTATGAAAGTATTGATTTATTATTTTACCGGCACAGGAAATTCGTTGCTTATTGCAAGGAAAATTGCAGAACGTATTGGTGATTCCGTGCTGAGATCGGTTACCCAGCTTATTGAATCTATAAAGAATGAGGCTTCTACAGATTCCATTTTAATTAATACCGATGCAATCGGTTTTGTCTTTCCTGTATACTTTGACAGAATCCCAGGGATTATACAGAAGACAATAGAGAAAAGCCATTTTAATAAAGCACAGTATTTCTTTACTGTTACCACTAGTGGCGAAGAGACAGAGAATGCGCTCTATGATATGGATTCTATATTACGATCTAGCGGAATTAGGCTTAATTATGGAAAAAATGTTGTTATGGCTGACAACAGTATCATACTAAAGACTCCCCAAAATAAGGCTGATAAACGGCTGCAACAAATTGATGAAACGGCTGATGAAATTGCCACAGCAGTGATCAAGTTAACTAAAATCCGAAAGGCATTTAAGCACAGGATCTCCTTATCTATGATGGGTAAGATTAGTAAATTTCCATTGGTGCACTATTACAAAGCAGAGAAAAGAATGGTTGATACAGCACGATGCAACAGATGTGGAATATGTTCTAAGATTTGCCCAGCAGGAAATATTTCCATGACAGATGGAGAAGTGAAGATTGGAGAAGATTGTCAATGGTGTTTTGCTTGCTTGAACTGGTGTTCACAAAAGGCAATCAAATTTGGAAGGATAGATCCATCAAATAGAGGTCAGTATCGCTGTCCAGGCATGAGGGCAAGTTATATTGTGGGCAAATAATAATTGATACCCGATGAATGGACGGTGGAAATTATAAATACATTGTTAGAAAGTTCTCCAGAATTACATACTGAGTATTTAATATAATCAGCTCATACACGTAAATGATAGTAGCCACTTATTAAATAAATCTAGTCAAGGGTTATAAATTGATAAAAGGAGCCATTAATGGTGATAAATATTGAAACGAATTATTTAAAAAATGAAATGCACTTAAATTATGGCTTCAATATTAAATCATTAGAGCCTACAGATTATGGCGCAGATAGTAATGCTGAAACCTTCAAATTACTAATAGTAATTTTATCATTATTATAGATTAGGGACATAGATTAGGGACATATACTTAGTGTTTTGTTAACCAAATACAATTACAGACCACAGGGGTTTAACCCTATTATTTGTACTAAGTAAGTACAACAGAAAAATAGGATAGGTTATAGGGTGTAATAAAATTAATAAATCATTATACGAGGAAGTGAGAAAATGGAGATAAAAGTGAAATTAAAGGATATTATTGAATGCATGGAACTTAATAGTGATGAAATGAGAAGTTTTTTGAACATAAAGTCAAGGCAGATAATAACATTAACCATGGAAGACATGGAACTGTCTGATAGAGATAGTGATGATGAAAGAATTCCTAAATGGCAGAAAGAGCTAGTTCAGGCTGCAAAAGATATTGAAGAAAATTTTGAAGATTATCTAGAGTTGCCAGGTAAGTATGAAATAGATGAGTATGAGATTATGGAGGAGTTTTGTTCTAGTATTAAAAATGAAAATATATCAGCTGCATTTTATAATGCCATTAGGGGAAAAGGTGCCTTCAGAAGATTTAAGGACACTCTGAATAGATATAATCTTGAGGATAAATGGAATGTATATTATTATGAAGCACTGAAAGAAATAGCAATAGAGTGGTGTAAAGATAATGATTTGAATTTTGAATAAGCTATTATCCATAACAAAATATACCCATTGTTGTTAAGGTGGTAGGTTCATTAGTTTATTTATATAACTTATAAACCTGCATTTGTAATAAGGCTTGGAATACACAATAACAGGAAGCAAATATGCACCCTAAGGCTCTTAGGTGCCCTGGAAGGTTTCGTTGCACTCCATTTTTTTGGAAGGTTTGGGATTAACCCTGGGAGGTGGCATATTATCATCAATAATGGCCTTATTTACGATAAGGGGTATTTATGCCCGATTGCAGGACTTCTTCCATTGATCATAGTAAATATGTCGGATGCGGTCGATGTATAAGAGTTTGCAAAGTGGACGATGTTAAGCTTGCTTCTGAAGAATTCAATGATATTCTACACAAAAGGGAGTGTCCTAAACTACTTTAAAGTAGTTTAGGACACTCCCTTGCTTATTACTTTATACTTATGACTTTAAATATAAACTCTTATTCTTGATTATATGGAATATTAGTGCATTCCCAAGCCCAGCAGCACAGCTCTGGAAAGCAATAATCAAGAACAATACAATACTAATTATACCTATAACTTTTTTCATAATAGAATCTACTCCTAATAATTTTCATATTATAGTCATTAGCCAAAAGTATAATTAATCATGCTTTAATTTTACAAAAAAATAAAAAAACCTGGCATAAGAGCATAAAGTGACAGCGAAACCTCCGAAAAAGTAACCTTATATAAAAAATATGAATTTTGTGATTTTTGTATTTCAAAATGGAGACAAACAGGATCAAATCTGCTTACTTATTGAACAAGGGGCTATTAGAGATTCCAATTTTATCTATTATGAAAGTTTCTTTGCCCTAAAATTCATCATTTTTTTAAATGGTGCCTTTTTTGGAGGTTTCACAGCCACTCTTAAATCAATAATAATTGGTTGTATTTATTATATTATGATAAAATACCATACATAAGGAAAGTCATTTTATTTAAAATTAAATGAAAAAAGTATGAAAAAATTAAATAATAAATAGTGTTTTAATTTATAGTGGAGGAAGAAATTAATGAAGATAGTCGTTTTAGATGGTTACACACTAAACCCTGGAGATTTATCATGGAAAGGTTTGGAGGAACTTGGAGAGTTAATAATTCACGATAGAACACCTGAGGACAAGGTGCCAGAGAAAATAGGGGATGCAGAAATTGTATTCACAAATAAGACTCCCATAACAAGGGATACCATTGATAAAACAAATATAAAATTTATAGGTGTTCTTGCAACTGGCTACAATATTGTTGATGTTGCTGCTGCAAGGGAAAGAGGAATACCTGTTACTAACGTGCCTGCTTATAGCACACCTTCAGTTGCACAGATGGTTTTTGCACATATTCTTGAAATCTGCAATCATGTTGCAGCACATAACGATGCAGTAATAAAGGGAGATTGGAGCAGTAGTCCAGACTTTTGCTTTTGGAACTATCCACTTATAGAGCTTGCAGGAAAGACCCTCGGTATAGTAGGCTATGGAAGAATAGGTCAAAGCACTGGCGTCATAGCACAAGCCTTTGGAATGAAGGTCCTTGCGGTTGCCAACCACCCAAATAGGGCACTGGAAAATGAAAGCATGAAGTACGTTGATTTGGATGAACTCCTTTCAAATTCAGATATTATTAGTCTTCATTGTCCCCTGATTGAAAGTACAAAGGGAATCATAAACAAGAGCACAATTGCAAAGATGAAGGACGGAGTAATACTAATAAATACCTCCAGGGGTTCCCTTGTTATTGAGGAGGATCTGGCAGAGGCATTAAACAGCGGTAAAATATATGCTGCAGGAGTTGATGTGGTGACCTCGGAACCAATAAAGAGGGATAATCCACTGCTTAAGGCTAAAAACCTTTTCATTACCCCACACATTGCATGGGCACCAAAGGAAGCTAGAGCAAGGCTTATGAATATTACAGTTGAAAATCTCAAGGCGTTTTTAAATGGAAACTCTGCAAATGTGGTTAACACCGCAAAGTGACAGAGACCTAAGAAGAATGCACCTAACTGGCAGCCATATGACTTATTACTTATTTTAAAATCCGCAGGAATAAATATAATAAAAGTGGCAAGACTCTTGCTAGAGGTGAGTCTATGTCAAATAGAGAAAGAGGAAATTTTGAAGGAGCTATTCATCATGTATGGCAAAGGGGAAATAACAGAGAGTATATATTTCAAGACAGTAACACTAAGGGATTTTTCATAAATCAACTAAAAGAATATAATAAGAAATTTGATTATAACCTACTTGCATATGTTATAATGGACAATCATTACCACCTATTGATTCAAACCTTTAAAGATGAAATAGGAGAAGTGATGTTTAATATTAATAATGTAACTGGAAAATTTATAAAAGATAATTTAAAACGCAGTGGGCATGTTTTTCAAGGAAGATATAACAGTAAGCTTGTTCAAACAAATGAGTACTTCCTTTGGCTTATAAGATATATACATAGAAATCCTTTGCGAGCAAAAATATGCAATAAGGTAGGAGAATATAGTTGGAGCAGCCACAGAATTTATTTAAAAGGCTACTCTGATTTTATGAACATCGATTTCCCATTATCAATATTTGATTCTGACAAAAGGAAGGCAATCGGGCTCTACTTAAAGCTTGTGAATTCTGAATGTGATGCTGAAACGGCTGAAAAGGATTTTGAATTTTACAATAAGCAGTTAAGTCAATGTAAAGGTAAAAATATATATACAGATATAAGATTTAAGTTGCCAAGAAGGCTGTTAATTGAAGAGATTATTCAATCACTTAACCTACAACCTGAGGATATTAATCTACTAACTTCAGGTTGTAGGAAAAGATATTTAACTGATATCAAAGTTGCTTTAATTAAAAAAGCTCTAGAGGAAAAGTACACTCTTTCAGAGATTGCAGCATATCTTAATACCACACAATCAGCTGTTTCCAAGATAATCCTGAGGAATGAATAAGTAATAACTCATATGGCTGCCATTGTTTAATTGGGACTTCATTCTGGTTCAATTTACCCTCTTTATATTGCTGCAGTTTTTTCTGAAACTCATTATTCATTAATATTCCTCCTTAAGGATCTAAGAGTTTTTCTAGCCCTGTAAATCAAATTTGTCACTGCTGAAGTACTAATGCCTAAAATATCTCCTGCTTGTTGATTTGAAAGTTCATTTACCAGGCATAATAGTACTGCCTGACGCTGATTTTCGGGAAGTTGTCTAATTAGTATAAAAGCTAACCTGGTACTTTCCTTAAGTATTAGTCCATTAGTAAAATCCTGTACCTTAATTTCATTCAAAAAGTTATCCTGGCGAAAATCCAATCTTCTGTTTTTTTTAACATAATCAACGTAAAGGTTATGAGCAACGGTTAACAACCAGGATTTAATACTCTCATTAGGGAATTGAAGAACGCATAATGCCTTAGTAAATGTTTCCTGCGTCAAATCCTCTGCTGTCTGATGATTATATGTAAGTCCATAAGGTATCTATAAACATATGACAAATACTCGTTATAGATTTTAATAAATATGTCATTCTCCAAACCGTCACCTCCATCCATCTCGTTAACTAGTATCTTTATATATACGATTAAGTTGGCATTAAAATGGCAGCCATATGACTTATTACTTTTGATATAATAAGTCATAACTCATATGGCTGCCATTTCTCTTTCTCTTTCTCTTTTTGGTTTTATCTTATATAATAGTAACATACTAAAAGTTTTTGGAAGAGGGTAAAAGAGAACATGAAAAGAATAAATGAAATTTTTAGTGATTATGAAGCAGGGGATAACATAAATACTGCAATTGTAGAAGAGGTAGTTTTAAGAAAAGGAACTAAAACCCTGGAAATGAAAATCAGCACTGATAAATATATTGAAGCAGGAGAATTAGAAAGCCTTAATATGTTTATAAGAGAAAGATTTTCATTAGAAGATTCTAAAATCACTGTGGAGCATGCTCCTGGAAGGTCTAAAAAGCCCATGGGAGAGGAATTGAAAAATATTGTATTGACCTTGGCAGATAAATATCCTGCCTTAAAAGCGGTGCTGAATAACAGCGAAATTGAAGTGACTGGCAATACTATAAATTTTAATTTTAAAGTTCTAGTATCAGATATTTTAAAATCCATGGATTATGATAAAAAAATAAATAAGGATCTAAGGAACCTATACGGCACAGAATATAAAATTAATTTTGTTGATAAAGTAAGTCCTGAAGAATTAATAAAGCAGCAAGAGGGAACACATGAAAGTGAAATTCTGTTTACCAAAAAAGAAATTAAAGAACTCCCAGGCAATTATGAATCTGAATTACCCAGGCCAGCTGCAGAAAAAAAACAGGGAATAAAAGCAGAAACCAATGGGAAAAAATCTGACCCATTCTTGATATTTGGAAGAAGTACCAAAATTAAGGAATCTATTATAAAAATTACTGACATTACACCTGATGAGGGAAGGATAGCTATAGAGGGTGAAATATCCAATATAGAGGCAAAGGAATTAAAAAGCGGCAAAACATTAGTTTCATTTGATATATATGATGGCTCAAGCTCCATAACCTGCAAGTCCTTCTTGAAGCCTGAAGAAAATGGCGAGGTATTATCCAGGCTGGAAAAGGCTAAGGCAGTGAGGCTTGCCGGAAATGCAAGCTATAGTAATTTTTCCGGTGAAATTGAGATTATTGCAAATACCATAATAGAAACAGAAGGCAGGAAGAAGGCTAAGAGGCAGGATAATGCAGAGGCTAAGAGGGTAGAGCTGCACATGCATACACAAATGAGTCAGATGGATGCTATGAACAGCGCTACTGATTTGATTAAGAGAGCCATGAGCTGGGGAATGAAATCCATTGCCATAACGGATCATGGAGTGGTGCAGGCCTTTCCTGAGGCACATAAACTTTTAGGAAGAGATAATCCCAATATGAAGATTATATATGGAGTGGAGGCCTATTTGGCTCCGGATAAGAAGCCCTCTGTAACAAACCCCAAGGGACAGAGTATTGATACCACCTATTGTGTGCTGGATTTAGAAACCACAGGCTTTTCAGCAGCAACAGAAAAGATTACTGAAATAGGAATCATGAAGCTGGAGGGCGGAAAGGTAATAGATCAATTCAGCTGCTTTGTAAATCCTGAAAAGCCTATTTCCCCAAGGGTTGTGGAGGTTACCAATATAACTGATGATATGGTAAGGGATGCTGAAACCATAGATAAGGTATTTCCTAAAATGCTGGATTTTATTAATGGAAGCGTTTTGGTTGCCCATAATGCATCATTTGATGTAGGCTTTCTAAAGCATAATGCAAGGGTATTAGGCTATGAATTCGATTTTACATACCTGGACACCTTGTCCTTAGCACAAGAATTATTCCCTGATTTTAAAACCTATAAATTAGGAAGAATTGCTAAAAACCTTGGCATAAAGGTGGAGGTTGCTCATAGAGCCTTAGATGATGTGGATACCACTGTTAAAATGTTTAATGTAATGCTTGAAAAGCTGAAGGAAAGAGGAGCTAAAACCCTTGAGGATATAGATAAATATGGTTCTGATGAGGAATCTAAAAAGGAGGAGTATAAAAAGCTTAGAACCTATCATGCAATAATATTTGCAAAGGATTATGTAGGTTTGAAGAATTTATACAAGCTGGTGTCCTATTCGAATTTGGATTATTTTTATAAAAAGCCCCGCATATTAAAGAGTCTGTATAAAGTATATTCGGAGGGCTTAATAATTGGCAGTGCCTGCAGTGAAGGGGAGCTGTATCAGGCAATACTCCTTGGAAAATCAGATGAGGAAATTGAAGCCATTGCAGAGGAGTACGATTATTTAGAAATACAGCCCCTGGAAAATAATAATTATTTAGTAAGGACAGAGCAGGTACCTGATAGAGAATATCTGAAGGGAATCAATAGAAAAATTGTAGCCCTGGGAGAAAAATTAAATAAGCCAGTAGTGGCCACAGGAGATGTTCACTTCATGGATCCTGAGGATGAGATATACAGGCGTATACTGGAAGCAGGACAGGGCTTTAAGGATGCAGATAATCAGGCTCCCTTATATTTAAGAACCACCGAGGAGATGCTGGCCGAATTTTCCTATTTAGGAGCGAAAAAAGCCTATGAGGTGGTAGTTACAAATACTAATATGATATCAGATATGTGCCAGCAGATCAGCCCTATTTCACTGGAAAAAGCCACACCACACATAGAGGGCTGCGAGCATACAATTAAGGATATTGCCTATAGGAAAGCCCATGAGCTGTATGGAGACCCACTGCCGGAACTTGTTCAGCAAAGAGTGGATAGGGAGCTGGATTCTATTATAAAAAATGGTTTCTCAGTAATGTATATTATCGCTCAAAAGCTGGTATGGAAATCAAATGAGGATGGCTACCTGGTAGGCTCCAGAGGCTCCGTTGGTTCCTCTGTTGTAGCATATTTGACAGGGATAACTGAAGTAAATGCACTGCAGCCCCATTACAGGTGCCCTGGCTGCAAGTATTCAGACTTTACAGACTACGGCTATAAAAACGGCTTTGACTTGCCGGATAAGCTTTGTCCCGTTTGTGGAGAAAAGCTGGCTAAGGATGGCATAGATATACCCTTTGAAACCTTCCTAGGCTTCAATGGAGATAAGGAGCCTGATATAGACTTGAACTTTTCAGGAGAATATCAGTCAAAGGCACATAAATATACTGAAGTTATCTTTGGAAAGGGCACAACCTTTAAGGCAGGAACCATAGGCACCATAGCAGATAAAACAGCCTTTGGCTATGTGAAAAAGTATTGTGAGGAAAAAAACCTTACAGTAAACAAGGCAGAAATCGTTAGAATCTCAAGGGGATGTACAGGTATAAAAAGAACCTCAGGACAGCATCCCGGTGGAATTATAGTTGTACCTAAGGGTCGTGAAATCTTTGAGTTTTGCCCCGTACAGCATCCTGCAGATGATCCTAATTCAGATATTATAACAACACATTTTGACTATCACTCCATTGACCAGAATTTATTGAAGCTGGATATACTGGGTCATGATGATCCGACAGTCATAAGAATGCTGCAGGATATAACCGGAGTGGATCCCCTGACGATACCAATGGATGATAGGAAGGTCATGTCTATATTTTCATCCACTGATGCTCTGGGAGTAACACCACAGCAGATAAATTCCAAGGTAGGAACCTTCGGCATTCCTGAGTTTGGTACCAAGTTCGTAAGGGGAATGCTTTTAGACACAATGCCCAAAGCCTTTACAGATTTAATATGTATATCAGGACTTTCTCACGGTAATGATGTGTGGGTGGGAAATGCAAAGGACTTAATTGATCAGGGAATAGTTACCTTAAGTGAGGCAGTATGTACCAGGGATGATATTATGATTTATCTTATCAAAAAAGGCCTGCCCCCAAACACTGCCTTTAAGATAATGGAGACGATACGTAAGGGAAAAGCCCTTAAGGACCCAAAATGGCCAGACTATGAGGCTCAAATGAGGGAGTGCAATGTGCCAGAATGGTACATAGATTCCTGCAAGAAGATAAAATACATGTTTCCTAAGGCCCATGCTGCAGCCTATGTAATGATGGCCTTCAGAATAGCCTGGTTTAAGGTTAATATACCTAAGGCCTATTACGCAGCATACTTCACTATCAGAGCAAAGGCCTTTGATGCAGAATTTATGATATTCGGAAAAGAAAAGGTTAAGGAAAAGATGAAGGAAATTGAAGCCATGGGCAATCAAGCCGGCCCTAAGGATAAGGATATGTATGATGACCTGGAATTGGTTTATGAAATGTACGAGAGGGACATTAAATTTCTGCCCATTGATTTATATAAATCCCATGCAACCAAATTCTTGGTAGAGGAGGATGGCTTAAGGCCCCCAATAAACAGTATAGCCGGCATGGGACCTATAGCGGCGGAAGGTATATTTAGTGCAGCCCAGGAAAAGCCCTTCAACTCCATAGAGGATGTAAGGAAACGTGCTAAAATCGGGAATGCCACTATAGATTTACTTAAAAAGTTTGGCTGCCTAAATGGTCTTCAGGAAAGTGATCAAATGTGCTTTTTTGATGCAGTTTAGGGAGTGGAGGTCAGTCAGGCACTGTCATCCTGAGCATAGCGAAGGATCTTACCCTATGGTGCCTATTAAGATTCTTCACTGCGTTCAGAATGACAGTGATTGTAGTCATACTAGCAATGACAGTCAAGAATAGGATAATAAGCAAAGCAGCCCTGGGAATGTTCCTGGGGCTTATTTTGTGTCATGGGGCCTAGTTTAAGTTTTAAAATCAAAAATACAAACATATTTTAAATTAGCTATTATCTTTAAATGAAAGTATTTTTGATGAAAGGTAAAATTTAGTATGAAGAATATTAATATAAAAAAGTTTTTTATAAGTAAGGCAACTGAAGATATTATTATTTTTATAGCTTCAATTATACTGATATATTTACTTGCCTCAATATACTTCACTGATCATTTCTTTTTTAATACTGTAATAAACGGAGTAGATGTCTCATTAAAAGCATATGAAGAGGTAGAGGATATAATTAGAAGTTATATTAAAGATTATAAGCTACAGTTAATAGAAAGAAATGGAGAAATAGAAGAAATAACAGGACAAGATATAGGGATGCAATACAATGAAAAAAATAGTATCTCTAAAATTTATCATTTGCAAAATTCATTTAAATGGATAAATCCATTATTTAAGAGTCAAAAATATTATGCAGATGATTTATCAATTTCTAAGACTCCACCTTCTATAAGGTGGAGTTTCCACTTTTTGCTTCAGGTGGGGTAGAGTCCCCACCTGAAGTCTCGATGTTCAGCTTTAGCTGAACGAGTTCACTTGTTTATAATAAAGATAACTTGGACCTCGATTGTATATTGCTACTAACATATACCAGCCACCTCATGAGTTCACATTTCGGTATGTATAAAATGTACGCGTTTTTAGATTATTGAGTATATTTTAAACATTAATTGTTGATAATGATAAATATTAATGTTAGAATTAAGTAGTAAGGGTACGCTATAACAAATAAGTGCGTACATTATCAACGGAGTGATAGTATGGATAATATAAATGAGATCAAAGAGATTTTTTTACAGAATAATGGATTTGCAAAAACTTCAGATATAACAAGTAAAGGAATTCATAACAGAGTTCTTGACAGGCTTGTTAAAGAAGGTAAAATATTAAAACTAAAAAGGGGTATATATCAATGGGTTGAAGATTGTGAAAAGGATGAACTTGCAATTTTAAAAGCACTTTTGCCAGAATCAATTCTATGTATGGATAGTGCACTCTATCATTATGGTTATACAGACAGAACCCCAGATTGTTATCATATAGCATTGGATAGAAATTGTAACAAAAATAAGCTTAGGTTTGATTATCCATATATTAAACCATACTTCTTAATAAAAAAATATCTTGAAATTGGTGTCGATGAGATTATGGTAAATGGAACAAAGATTAGTATATTTGATAAGGAAAGAACCATATGCGACATACTAAGATACTCCAATAAAATGGACAAAGAAATACTGAATAAAGCAATACAATCTTATATAAGAGATAACTCCAGGAACTTGGGAAAGCTTGTAGAGTATTCAAAAAAACTTCGAGTATATAGTAAAGTGCAAATTTGGATAGGGATGTGGCTATAATGAGTGCCACAGGATGTGAGTTGTCTGGCACCTCACATCCTGGTAGTATAAAATAATTATATCGATTTAGAATGAAGGGAAGGATCAACAGATGGATGTACTTGATGCAATTTTTACACGCAGGTGTATAAGAAAATTTACAGGGGAGCAGGTTAGTGAAGAGTATTTAAAAATTATTTTAAAAGCAGGTTTTTCTGCACCATCGGCACATAATTGCAGACCACAACATTTTGTTGTTGTAAGAGAAAAATCAACTCTTGAAAGTATAGCCAGTTTTCATCCCTATGGGAAAATGCTACCTGGCGCAGGGGTGCGGAATAATAGTATGTGGAGATAGTGAAAGGCAAAATACCACAGGGTTTTTAGTTGAGGATTGTTCAGCCTCAATACAAAACATGCTTCTGGCAGCCCATGGCCTTGGACTTGGAGCAGTATGGTGCGGACTTTGACAGAATGAGGAATGGCAGCCATATGACTTATTACTTTTGCATGAATAAGTAATAACTCATATGGCTGCCACTCGAAAGGAGCGCAACGATGGAAAAGATATTTTTTACATCGGGAATAAATAACTGCGGTGGAAGATGCATAATTAAAGCCCATGTTCGGGATGGAAAAATAGTTAAACTATCTACTGACACCAGCAATGGGGAGGATGGTCTTGCCCCACTTACCTATTGTGCAAAGGGCATGGCATATGTTGAGACTTTTTTGAATGATAATCGATTAAAATACCCAATGAAAAAAATCGGAAAAAGGGGAGAAGGGAAATTCGCAAGAATAACCTGGGAGGAAGCTATAGATACAATCATAACCGAGTGGAAAAGAATAAAAAGCACCTATGGTGTACAATCCAGATATGTAAATTATGCAACAGGAATCAAGGGATTAATGAGGGGAAATGCCCTAGCAAAAAGATTACTTGCCCTAGACGGTGGATTCCTTGACAGTTACGGCAGCTACAGTACAGCATGTACAAGCTTTGCTACTCCCTATACCTATGGAACTAATCTTACAGGGAACACACTGGAGGATTGGACCAATTCAAAGCTAATCATCCTCTGGGGGCATAATCCTGCTGAAACTAGGTTTGGCACTACATTGTATTTTTTGAAAAAAGCAAAGGATGCAGGAGTAAAAATCATAGTTGTTGATCCTCGCTTTACGGATACTGCAAGAGGCTTTGCAGATGAGTGGATTGGATTAAGACCGGGAACAGACAGTGCCCTTATGGATGGTATGGCCTATACAATTTACACAGAGGGTCTGCAGGATCAGGTATTTATGGATAAATACTGTATTGGCTTTGACAGTGAACATATGCCAGAGGGAATAGAGGGAAAGGAAAGCTACATTTCATATATATTAGGTGAAAAGGACAGCATCAAGAAAACCCCTAAGTGGGCGGAAAGAATCACAGGTGTTAGGTCAGAAGTTATTATAAATTTGGCAAGGGAATATGCAACAAGTAAACCTGCTGCACTAATTCAGGGATGGGGACCTCAGCGTCATGCTAATGGAGAACAATCTGTAAGGAGCGGCACCATGCTGGCATGTCTTACCGGAAATGTTGGCATATCCGGTGGCTGGGCCAGCGGCTTTGGGGCAGTAAATCGTCATAGGGATCCAGTTTTTCCAATTCCTCAAAATCCTTACAAGGGCAAAATTCCCACATTTCTATGGACGGATGCAATAACCAGGGGCACTGAAATGACATCTGATTTAGATGGGATAACTGGAGTAGACAAACTGGATAGCAAAATTAAGATGATTATTAATATTGCCGGAAATACACTAATAAATCAGCATTCTGATATAAACAGGACAATGGAGATTTTAATTGATACCTCAAAATGCGAGTTTATTTTATGTTCAGATCTGTTTATGACCCCTAGTGCAAGGTTTGCAGATATACTGCTTCCTGGAACATCAATGTTTGAGGGAGAAAATATTACAATGCCGTCGGAATATGGTGATTTTCTGCTATTTAACCAGAGTGTTATTGAACCTCTTTATGAATGCCGCTTTGAATATGATTGGCTGCGGGAGGTTGCTGAGGGCTTGGGTATAAGGGCAGCCTTTACAGAAGGACATGAAACTGTTCATGAATGGCTGAAAAGTATATATGAGGCTTTAAAATTACACGAGAGGGAGCTGCCAGAATTTGAAGCTTTCGCAGCTGAGGGAGGATATAAATACAAAAATAACCCAACTATAATTGCCTTTAAAAAACAAATAGAGGATCCGGAAAATAATCCCTTTCCTACTCCCTCAGGAAAGATTGAAATTTTCTCAGAAAGCATATACAGAATGAACCAACCCTTGGATATTCCTGCAGTTCCCAAATATGTTTCAACCTTTGAAGGCGTGGATGATCCATTAAGGGAAAAGTATCCACTGCAGCTGATAGGGTATCATACCAAAAGACGTGCCCATTCAACCCATGATAATAATAAAAAATTAGAAAAAATTGATAAACAGCAAATATGGATCAATGTGAAGGATGCAAAGGAGCGCAATATTGAGGATGGAGACATGGTGGAGGTGTGGAATGATCGTGGCAAAATACACATTCCAGCCTATGTTACTACAAGAATAATTGAAGGCGTTGCTGCAATATCAGAGGGGGCATGGTTTACACCTGGAGATGATGGGATTGATAAAAGGGGGTCAATCAATGTGTTAACAACATCAAGGCCAACAGCATTGGCAAAGGGAAATCCACAGCATTCTAATTTGGTGGAGGTAAGGTTGGTATAATGTAATAGTATGATATGGCTTAACTCACTAAAGGCATTTCTTGCTATGAATGTTATAAAGTATATTTGGAGCTTTTCTAAAAATCTAATTATAAAACAAAGTAAATTATTAAATGGGAGTAATTTACCAAAGGGGGTTTGTCAATATGCCAATGATGATGATCCGAAATGATATAACTAAAATGCAAGTAGATGCTGTTGTAAATGCAGCAAACACAGCCTTAAAAATGGGTGGGGGAGTCTGCGGCGCAATATTTGCTGCAGCAGGTGCAAAGGAACTGCAGGAGGAATGTGACAAAATAGGTGGCTGCAGTGTTGGTAAAGCAGTTATCACAAAGGGTTATAACCTACCTGCAAAATATATTATTCATACAGTTGGTCCAATATGGCAGGGGGGCAATTCAGGGGAGGAAAAGCTTTTGCATAACTGCTATACTAATTCCATGCATCTTGCCCTGGATAATAATGTAAATTCAATTGCCTTTCCACTGATATCCTCGGGAATCTATGGCTACCCAAAGGACAAGGCACTTCAGGTTGCAATTTCTGCAATAGGAGAATTTTTATTAGATCATGAGATGAGGGTTTATTTGGTTGTATATGATAAGAAAGCCTTTGTTTTAAGTGAAAAGCTTTTTTCTTCAATTGAAAAATATATTGATGACAACTATGTTGAAGAGCACAGCATTAATGAAAAGGG
>JBEQBT010000031.1:0-16886 GCA_041639705.1 Clostridiaceae bacterium
AAAAGATTGTTGATGGTACAGTCGTTGCTACTGAAACTTCTTACATTAAAACTCCAACTGTAGATACTTATTTGATTGTATATTATCAATAATATGGGAGGAATGATGAAAAACTCCAAGATGATCATATTACTTCTGGTAATAATTACTTTATATGTAGGTTGTTTCGATAATCAAGTAGTTCAAGAGAAGAATAATGGTTTTTTTGCGTGGATGGATGCTTATATAGCTGTGGAAGAAAATACTCCCAACACAATAGCAACTACACTTTTTTTGGAAGATATTCCATTTTCAAAAGACAGTGTGGCGGACATATCATTTTTAGACATTAGTAATGATGTAATAATTGATCAATTTTGGATTGATGATATGAAGCAACCTGGAGGGAAATTTTTTTCTTATGCAATTACACTCGAGTTTACAGCTAAAAAAATTAATGTATATGAAACGTCTGGAATTATAGTTACCTTGAAGTCCAATGAGAATATCGAATATTCTATTGGAAAATGGGTAATTGATGTAAACAAATCAAATGAGGAACTTGTGAATACATGGAACTCACCAGTGGCTACTGCCAATGCAAAAATCTTACCATATGATTATTCATTAAATCCAAGTGGAAAGATTACAAAGATATACTATGGAGACCAATTATTTATTAGTAATGATGACGGAATAAAAGACACAGGAAGCATTGATATAAGTAAAGATTACCAGTCTCCAATCGTTTATATTAAGACAAAAATTATTATAAATGACAATCAAAATGAAAGTATTAATTATGGAAAAGGTACTTATTGTGGAGCATTAAGTTTACCTGAGGAAGTAATAATTGCCTCAAAAGAACATAATAATTAAAAAATTCAGCGCTTTTGCATGAACTACGCAGCAGCACTGGTTTTTTTATATTAAAAGTGGAAAGGTATATGTATTAATAACATGTTAAAAATGGCTTGCTTCAAGGCATAAGCCATTTTTATGAATATTTATCACTTATATAATCTAACAGAGCCAAATATTATTTTTAGCAATGGCAAATAGAAAAGCAAGGTGATTACTTTAAACCTTGCTTTTTGTGTTACTAAAGATTTAGTAAAAGATTTAGTAAAAATACTAAACCTTAATGCCAGTAATATCAAGGCTTAATACTGCTCAGTATAGCATTAGCTATATATTCCCCGGCAGGCTGTGCGAAAATAGATGTTTTTTATTAGTATAATTTTATTTTTGTTTTAAAAAATACGGATAAACACCAAAACTAAAAAAATAAAGATAAGATAGCATTATTAAGCGGCTATTTTTATCTTTTTACTGATTTCCAGCTGTCTTAGCAGCTTCTTCGAGCCTAGGATATTTATAACCCTTTTTAGGTTATAGCAGAAAAAGGCAATACTAACTTCACCACTTACTTTCCTTAATCCTCTCAGGAGAAAGTGGGTGAAATTCATGCTCCTTTTTAATGTGCCAAACACATGTTCAATTATTTCTTGCCTTTGATGATATTTATGCTTGTTTTCCTTGGTCCTTCTATTGACAATATTTACATAATATTCATCTTGAGTTCTGGTTATGACTCTTCCTTTCTTAGCTGTTGAACATTTACTCTTACAAGGACAGTTAGCACAAGCCTTATAATTAGAATATGTCCTTTGTGCTGCATCCTGTTTATTTGTTTTACATTCTAATATTTGTCCTTCCGGACATGTATACGTATTGGTTTCTGAGTTGTATATAAATTTATCACTGTAGTAGATTGAGTCTCCGGTACTATTTGTAAATGAAGGCTTGGACACATAACAGGTAATTTGATTTTGTTCACAATTTTTTAAATCAGTTGGATCGAAATATCCTTTGTCTGCAAGGCATTCTATATTGTCTACATTAAAGACGTCCTTCGTTTTAGTACCCATGTTATATAATTGGCCCTGGTCTGCCGAATTGTTTATTACATCAAATGTAGCAATTAATTTATTCTTGGAGTCCACCGCAGCTTGAACATTATACCCAACATCTGTACCCTGATGTGCACCGAACTTAACTGTTTTCGCATCAGGATCTGTAAAGTTTATTTCATTGACTCCGTTTTCTTCTAGAATTTTTTCTAGTTCATTATATTCATTCATCTTATTTGCAAGTTTTTCTAATGCTTCTTCGATTTTTTCCTTTTCAATTTTAATTTCTTCTTTATCTTCCAATTGGTCATTTCTCTCAAGGTCATGCAAATATTCATTTATTTTGGTCTGAACTATTTCCTTCATTTTAGCAAGCTTATTTTTGCTGTAATGTTTTCTCTTGGAAGCTGACGCTTCAAGCTTTGTTCCATCTACTGCAATGAGCTCCTTACCATAAAGACCAAGTTCTATGCAAAAATCAACAAAAGTTGTAAATACCTTATTTAAAGCATCTATGTTATCTTTTCTAAAGTCAGCTATTACTCTATATTTGGGCTGTATCCCGTTTATGAGCCATATAACTTCCTTATTAATTAAGGTTTGTTTTCTGAGCTTTCGTGATGACCTTACCTCATTAAAATAACCATATACATATAGTTTAATCATGTCTTTTGGGTCAAAGGCAGGTCTTCCTACTTCATCATTATTACCAATTTTAAACCCCAAACCTTTAATATCCAAAGCATCAATTATCTTATCTATAACTCTAATTTCATTATCCTCATCAATGCAGTCTTCATAAGTTTCTATTCGTATTTGTTTTCTATCATTTCCTGAAATGTAGTTCATACTTCCCCTTCTTCCTTAGCACATCTTGGTGCAATTATACCATATATGGGTATAATTTGATATAGATAGGGGGATTTTCGCACAGCCTGCCGGGGGGATTCTCCCGGGGGTTTAGTCGTCAGTATGCATTGCCATTGCAGTATTGGGGCTTTCTGCTTCAGTTGAGGAATTTTTGCTGAAGGTTAGAGAAACTACTGTTGAAAGTGGATTGTTTAATATGGATATTTCTTCTCCTACTTCCAGGTCTCCAACTGTTATCCTATGTTTATTGTCAAGGTGTGATACATCTACATATATATGCTTTGGAAGTCTGTCTGGAGTACATTCCACTTCAACTTGATTTACCTGCTGTTGTAGTATTGCCCCAGAGTTTTTAAAACATTCCTCGCCCTTTAGAACTACTGGAACCTTTGTTTTAATTATTTGTGTGTTGTCTATCCTTTGTAAATCCAAATGACTAAGCTTTCTTGTTACTGGATCTCTCTGAACTTCCTTTATAATTGCTACCTCACATTTACCAGAAAGGTTAACATTAACTATTCCATGTTCACCTGTGGTGTCTAATACCTTACATAGCTCCATCTCTCCAAATGCAACAAGCATGACGGGGTTTTTCATTCCATAAAGCACTCCTGGTATTTTCCCTTGGCTTCTCAGTCTGTGGTTTTCACCCTTTGATTCATGTCCTCTTATATTAGCATTCAGCATATTTTCCATGGTCATCCTCCTTAATATGTTATCCCTATGAAGTTTTTCCCAAAATCTAATTTTTTAAACATATTTTTATATTTTTTATGGAAATAATATATTTGTAATAGAACAATATCCTTCGCTAAGCTCAGAATTCCCACGCACTCCCCACACCACGATAAACGAAAGTATGCATAACCCTGTCATTTTGAGCAAAGCCAAGAATCTTACTCTGTGGTGTGTATTAAGATCCTTCACTACGTTCAGGATGACATAGAGAGCATTACTTGGATTTATAGCAATATAGAATTCATAACATGTAAACAAAATTGGTTTAGCCATTGGTATTAGTGACGTTAAAATTATCCAAAAATGTACTATAAAAAAAACATTTTAGCACTGCTTTTTTTTAAAAATAATCATTGCATTTTATGTATTATTATCTTATAATTAATTTGTTTTGAATATGAGATGAACCTTGGAGCCTCAAGGGTTTTAAAGAAATAATTATAAGGAAGAGGGTGCATAGTAAATTGAATAAGCTAGATCAGACTCAAACTCCCATCTTTGATTCTCTAATGGAGTATCATAATAGAAATACCATTCCATATCATGTTCCCGGACATAAAAGGGGAGTAGGAATGGACGATAAATTTAAGGAATTTGTAGGAAATAATATTCTCTCAATCGACGTTACAGTGTTTAAACTTGTGGATAGTCTTCATCATCCAACAAGCTCAATTAAAAAAGCTATGGAGCTTGCTGCTGATGCATACGGTGCGGACATGTCATTTATATCAATACATGGTACCTCCGGAGCAATACAGGCAATGATTCTCAGCGTTGTATGTGAAGGAGATAAAATATTAGTACCTAGAAACGTTCATAAGTCAATAACTGCTGGCATTATATTAAGTGGTGCTACTCCAGTTTATATGGATCCTGAAATAGACAAACATCTTGGGATTGCACATGGAATTTCTGCTGATACAGTGGAAGAAACCTTAAAGGCACACCCTGACGCAGCTGCCGTACTTGTTATAAATCCAACCTATTATGGAGTTGCATCTGATATTAGAAGGATTTCAGACATAGTTCACAGCTACAATATCCCTTTAATTGTAGATGAAGCACATGGTCCACATTTAGGCTTTAATGATAGACTGCCCTGCTCTTCAATGCAGGCTGGAGCTGATATATGTGCACAGAGTACCCACAAGATAATTGGTTCCATGACTCAGAGTTCGTTTTTACATGTTCGTTCTGAGAGAGTTGATATAAGACGTGTTCAACAGGTTATGAATTTACTTCAGACCACAAGCCCTCTTTATCCATTAATGGCTTCCCTTGATGTTGCAAGAATGCAAATTGCTACTAAGGGATGTGAATTACTAGACAAGGCAATTGACTTATCAGAGTATGTTAGAAATGAGGTTAATAAAATACCTGGTCTATACTGCTTTGGAAAGGAAATTTTAGGAACCCCAGGCTCCTTTGCATTAGATCCAACCAAGATTACAATTAACTCAAGAGGTCTTGGACTTACTGGATATGAAATGGAACAAACACTTGCAGAGGAATATCATATACAGTTTGAGATGTGTGATTTATATAATATACTTGCTGTTGGATCCTTTGGAGATACAAAGGAAAACCATGACAAGCTATTGGCTGCTTTAAGGGAGATAAGTGCAAAGCATTATGGCACAAGGCCAGAAAAAAGAGAAATTCTTGATATGCCTTCAATCCCAGAGCTTGCAATTACTCCAAGGCAGGCATATTACAGCAAAAAGAAAAAGTCAGTGCCTCTAAAGGATAGTGTTGGAATGGTTTCTGCTGAGTCACTTATGGCATATCCACCTGGTATAGCCGTTGTTAACCCAGGTGAGATAATAACTCAAGAAATAATAGATTACGTTCAGGCTCTGAAGGACGCGAACCTTATGGTTCAGGGAACTGAAGATCCTGAGGTCGAAAATATTAAGATAATTTGCATTGAGTAATTTACTAGATAAAAAACACATCCACCAGCATGGTGGATGTGTTTTTTATCTTAATAATTGGATTCTATCATTTATGTTTGTTTTCTCAACAGTTTTTAAAAACTTAAGGTATTCCTCCTGTTTCATAGCTACAACTTTTTCGTAAACTGCAACGATTTTTTTTAGGTGATCCATTTCATATGGGAGTTTGGTTAATCCCATAAAAACTTCATGCTTGTTAAATCTATAAGAAATACTTCTTTTCCTCTTTTGTGCTTCTTTTTTTATATCATCATAAAATTTGCTGCCAGAGGCAGCCAGTATAACCCTCTGGAAGTTTTTAATAAGAATTTCTCTATAATATGTATAAATCTCATTATATACTGTAGCATTAAAAACAAACCCCTCTGGATTTATTTCCTGCAGTTTATTTATATATGCTTCTATTGCCTTATTGTTTTCGCTTTTAAGGTTTGGAAGTTTATTTAATATAGTAACTACCGTATCAATTCCAAGTACTTTTTCTACCTTCATGTTTTCAATTGCTTTTATGATATGTTTATAATCTATAATTTGCTTCTTCATTTCCAGTTCAGTGGTTATTGCACTTTTAAGGTCATTTATGTTTTTATCATCCAGGGTAACTTCAAAATGATATCCTAATGAGGAAAGCTCATTTTTAAGCCCTGAATTGGAAATATATTCTCCATCCTCAGTTATGAATATTATTCCTTCTATGTTCTTTTTCATCTTGCCAAGGAATGTTTTGTTATACACTATCTCTCTATATTTCTTGCCATCATGTTCAATTGGCATAGAAACTCTTATTGTTTCACCTGATTTTTTATATTTATCTGCTATATCCTTTAGTTTTCCCACCGGGGTTGTAAAAACTTGCATATTAGCCCTCCTATGTATATCAATAATTTATATATTTGATCTGCACTTTTATTGTGATTTCGTTATAACCGTCAGTGCCTTGAGTCGATGTGGACATCGACCACTACAGGTTTATTGTAGGTTTTTAATTATCTTATTTCCATTTTTCCATATATTGTGGTTTATATAATATGAATTATAGCACATTTTTTGAGAACCCAGCAAATTGGAGTCTATTTATGTTATTGCTGCTTTACCTTATGGACACCTTCAATACTTATTAAATCCTCAACAAGCTTTTCAATTGGGATAAGGTGCTTCAATTTTAATGTTAAAAATATCACTACTTTTTCTTCATCATTGTCTGATATATCTATGTTGTCTATGGATATTTCCAACTCACCAAATAGATGGCCTATTTTTCCTATCATTCCAGGAGAATTTTTAGCTGTAATTTCTACATTAACATATTTTTTCCCCTTAGCCATGTTGTCCTCAATTACTTTAAAACCCCTTAATGCAACGTATATAAATACTGTTGCTGCTGTTGCTTCAATATAAAGCCCTGTTCCTACTGCAACACCAATAGTGCCTACTACCCAAATACTGGCTGCTGTAGTAAGACCCTTTATATTTGCTCCTTCCTTTAATATGGTTCCTGCTCCAAGAAATCCAATGCCTGATATTACCTGAGCTCCAAGACGCATTGGATCCATGTTGGTTAGGCCATTATTTCTATAGTAGTTTAGTGCAGTTATCTGAACAAGAGCAGCGCCAATGCATACAAGTATGTGGGTTCTAAGCCCTGCAGGTCTGCTTTTATATTCCCTCTCATAACCAACTATTCCCCCAAGTACTAGAGCTAAGAGGAGTTTGGTAACCATTTCCATATATAATATCATTAAATCACTCCCTAGATTAGTTGAAATGCTTTATTACAGTATATGCAATATAATTAATATATGCAATACATGGAAAATTAGTGCTTAGAGTTGTTTATTTAAATTCACAAAATTATGAATCTGTTGTATAATTTATTTGAGGTGATTTTATGGATAACAAGATGTTTGAACTTATGGAAAAAATGTATTCTGAGATGCTTGGAATGAAAAAGAGTCAGGATAACTTACAGGATGATATTTGTGGAATAAAACAGGAAATTATAGGAGTTAAGCAAGAAGTTAAGCAAATTGGAATAAAAATTGAAGGTGAAGTTATTCCTAAAATAGAAGCTCTATTTGACGGTTATAAACAGAATACAGAACGAATTGGTTCTCTTGAGAATAAAATTTCTGATATGGACAATAAAATTGATGATTTAAGGTTAGACATAAATAGCCTTTCAGTAAAGACCATAAATAATGATAATAGGATTATTGAAATTACGAGAAATATACGAAGTATTAAATAATAAACTATACCCCCTAAGTCCTGAAAATCAGGACTTAGGGGGTAATTTTAAATTTCCATTCCTACCTTTAAAGCCTTTATGTTTATTTCCTGCATTTTCTCTGGAAGATTATCTCGAACTACCTGTGCCCAATCCATGTTTTCAAGTCCAAGTGCTTTAATAAGGGCACCTAGTAATACTATATTCTGAGTCTTTATATTACCTAGTTTTTCTGCAGTCTCTGCCGCATTTATTATTTTTAGTTTTTCTATTTTCTCCTTTAGCTTTTCGAGGACATTTTCTGGATATGGCTCTTTACCTAAAAGTACTGGCATGGAGTATATCTCATAATCATTTACTACAAGTCCTCCACCTGACTTAAGGTAGCTTATCCATCTTGGTGCTTCAACCTTTTCAAATGCTACAACAACATCTGCTTCTCCAATTCCAATAAGTGGTGAATATACCTTTTCTCCAAATCGCACTTGAGTTGTAACACTTCCGCCTCTTTGTGCCATTCCATGTACCTCTGACATTTTAACATCATATCCAAACTTTAAGAGTCCGGCAGTAAGTATCTTTGATGCAAGTATAATACCCTGTCCACCTACTCCAACTAATAAAATACTCTTTGTCATACTATTCACCCACCTTTTCTATTGCATCAAACTTGCAAACCTGTTTGCATAACTCACAACCATTGCACATGCTTCTATCAATTGTAACCTGTCCATTTTTGAAGGATATTGCTGGGCAGCCTGTTCTTATACAGGATTTGCACTTTGTACATTTATCCTGTTGTATAGAACAGTACATATTGGCTCTTTTCTTCTGAACTTCTTTAATTAATGCGCAGGGCTGCTTTGTAATTATAACAAATGGTTCAGTTGCATTATATGCATCCTTAACTGCAGCTTGAGTTTCTGTCAGTTTATATGGATCAACTATTCTTAGGTTTTCTTCTTTTATTCCAATAGCTCTAACAAGCTTTTCAATATCTACTACAGGTGCTATTTCACCCATTAGAGTTCTTCCTGTTCCAGGATTCTCCTGGTGTCCTGTCATTGCTGTTATTGAATTGTCAAGAATAACTGCAACTATTGGACTGTTATTATATACTGCATCGATAAGTCCTGTTATTCCCGAATGGAAGAAGGTTGAATCTCCAACAAATCCAAATATTTTGTTCTTCCTATTTGCCATTCTGGCAGCTTTTTCAAAACCAATTGCAGCTGTGAAACCAGCTCCCATACATATAATCGTATCACCTACATTTAATGGTTCAACCATGCCAAGTGTATAACAGCCAATATCACTAGTTGCAATTATGTCCTTATACTTTGATACTGCATAAAAAATTCCCCTGTGTGGACAGCCTGGACATAATACAGGTGGTCTTGATGGCACCTTTACATCTAGGTTATATACTTTGTTTTCATCAGTTTTTAAAAGAGCTTTTCTAATAATATCAGGATTTAGCTCTCCACATATCGGAATAAGCTCTTTCCCAGTACATGTGATTCCTAGTGTTTTCACGAAGTTTTCAATGAATGGATCATTTTCTTCTATTATATATAGCTTTTCAACTGATTTTGCAAAATCTCTAATCATTTTATCTGGAAGTGGATAGCTCATTCCAATTTTTAAATATGATGCTTCATCTCCAAATACTTCCTTTGCGTATTGGTAGGATATTCCATTTGTGATTATTCCTACACTTTTGTTTCCCCAATCTATTCTATTAAGCGGGCAATTGTTTGAATATTCCTGAAGCTTCATTAGTCTTTCTTCTACCTCTGGGTGCCTTACCTTTGAATTTGCAGGTGTCATTATATATTTTTTTGTATTTTTGGTATAAGGCTTAACTCCAACCTCAACCCTTTCACCCATTTCAACAAGTCCCTTGCTGTGGCTTACTCTCGTGGTTGTTCTAAATAGTACTGGTGTATCAAAGCTTTCACTTATTTCATATGCATATTTTACAAAGTCCTTGCATTCCTGACTGTCTGAAGGCTCAACCATTGCAACCTTTGCATGTGGTGCATAGAATCTGTTATCCTGTTCATTTTGTGAGGAATGCATTCCTGGGTCATCAGCTGTTACGATTATAAGCCCTCCATTTACTCCCTCATAGGCAATTGTAAAAAGTGGATCTGCTGCTACGTTTAGCCCAACATGCTTCATTGTAGTAATTGCCCTTGCACCTGCAATTGCTGCACCACAAACAACCTCTGTTGCAACCTTTTCGTTTGTTGACCATTCTGAATAAATCTCTTTATATTGTGCAATGTTTTCAAGTATTTCTGTGCTTGGTGTTCCTGGATATGCAGCTGCAACTGTACATCCAGCCTCATATGCCCCCCTGGCAATGGCCTCATTACCAGACATAATTTTTTTCATTTATATTCCCCCCAAAATTGTGTTTATATAAGTGCCAGTTATCTTATTCCAGCTGTAATACATCCTAATGCAATTGAATATAGCTTGGATTCGTGGGTATCTGCCCTTGAAACCAGCACTATAGGACATTTTGCTCCCATTACTATTCCTGCAGATTTTGCTTTTGCAAAATAGGTTAGGGATTTTCCAAGAAGGTTTCCTGATTCAATATTTGGAACTAGGAATATGTCAGTCTCCCCTGCAACTGGGCTTTCGATGCCCTTATGCATTGCAGCTTCCTTTGATATGGCAATATCAAGTGCCAATGGCCCATCTATTATGCAATCCTTTATTTGACCTCTTTGATTCATCTTTGACAGTGCAGCACCATCAAGTGTCGCTTGCATCTCTGGATTAATAACCTCTACCGCTGCAAGTGGTGCAACGTGAATTGGAGCTATTCCCATGTTTTTAGCAACCTTTACTGCATTCTGTATTATCTGTATTTTTTGATTTAAATCCGGATATGTTACCATGCCACCGTCTGTTAAAAACATTAGCTTATGATAGGTTGGAACGCTATAAATCATAACGTGACTTAAAAGTGTATTAGTTCTGAGCCCTATTTCCTTATCAAGTACTGCCCTTAATAGGTCAGCTGTTCCTAGTATGCCCTTCATTAAAAAATCAGCCTTTCCCTGGGATACCAGTGCTACAGCAGTTCTAGCAGCTTCCTTTAAATCTTTAACGTTTATTATTTCATAATTATTCAAGTCAATTGATGCTTCAGCAGAAATTTTGTCAATCTTTTCCTCGTCTCCTACTAATATTGCATCGATAAAACCAAGCATTCTAGCTTCTTCTACTGCTATTAAAACCTCAGAATCTTGAGCTGCTGCTACGGTCAGCTTCATCTTTGGTCTTTGTTTTGCCGCTTGGAGCAGTTCTTCAAAATTTTTTATCATAATAAACCCCCTTAAGATTAAACTGTGGTAGTAGTTTTATAATAAAAGTCTATATTTTTAGATTAACTTATTAATATTATACCTCTATTTTATCAAATAACATGAAAATTTGAAACAAATTATATCAAAATATTTTTATTATGAATACTTTCTTGCAGTTATACTTTAAAGTGATAAATTTATATTGGTACAATTTTTTTGGACATAGGAACTTTGTATTCATATACTGTAGGGGCGAACAGTGTTCGCCCGAACGGTACCAACGATTTTAACTGTCTCTATATTATGATGCTCAACAGCGGGCGAATACTGTTGCCCTACTTTTGAATATTACATTGTAGGAATATACGGAATTGTTATTTTTATGTTGGTATTGCTATAAATCACAGTGCCCTGTCGATGTGGGCATCGACCACTACATTTTGATTATAATTTTTAGTGTATATAGTATTATTCTTATTATGCAAAAAATTAAATGCCGTCTGGCATTATAAATACCAGACGGCTATATAAAGAATATAGAATGGGCTTGTTTATCCATTTATATCTTTAATGCTTGTACAGTTGATAGAATATTGATTGGCTTTCCTCTCTTTTTGAGAGTGGAGTGAAGTATTTCATACAGCTCCTTCATTTTTGCACTGCTCATTGGAGGTATTCCTTCTAGTCTGTAAGGCATATTCATTGCCTTATACTTGTCCACTCCATATGTGTGATATGGAAGGAGTTCAATTTTCTCAACATTAGATATTGTATTAATAAATTCTGCAAGCTTTTTAATGTGCTCCTCTGAATCTGTAATCCCTGGAACAACAACATGTCTTATCCAAAGTTTTTTGTTGCTTGACTTAACTGCATTAAGGAATTCTAAGAAGCCATGTCTCCCTTGACCAGTCAAGCTTTTATGCCAGGTCTCTTCAATATGCTTTATATCAAGAATTACAAGATCAGTATATTTTAATATTTCATCATATTTGCCTAATCCATAGCCTGAGGTATCAAGGGATGTGTGAATTCCTTCCTCCCTACATCTTTTGAAAAATTCCGCTGCAAATTCTGGCTGAAGGAGAGGGTCCCCTCCAGAGAGGGTAACTCCCCCACCAGAGGTTTTAAAATATGACTTATATCTTTTAACCCTTGTTATTAGCTCTTCAGTTGTTATTTCCTGTCCACCATTTGTATTCCAGGTGTCAGGATTATGACAGTATGCACATCTAAGCTTGCATCCCTGCATAAATACAACAACCCTTATTCCAGGTCCATCTACAAGGCCCAAGGTTTCTATAGAGTGAATTCTGCCTTTTTCCATAATACTACATCCTTTCGTGGAAGGTTCTTCTGATTACCTCCAGCTGCTGCTCCTTTGAAAGTCTGTTAAAGTTAACTGCATAGCCTGAAACCCTTATTGTAAGTGATGGATATTTCTCTGGGTGCTCCATTGCATCCTCTAATAATTCTCTGTTTAATACATTTACATTAAGATGATGTGCATTCTGTACAAAGTATCCATCCAATATTCCAACAAGGTTTGAAACTCTAGTATCCATTTCCTTTCCTAACGTTTCAGGTACAACCGTAAAGGTGTTCGATACTCCATCCATACAGCTTGTATAGGGTATTTTTGCAACTGAGTTTAGTGATGCAAGTGCACCGCTAATATCCCTGCCGTGCATTGGGTTTGCACCTGGTGCTAGTGGTTCTCCAAGCTTTCTTCCATCAGGAGTTGAGCCTGTTTTCTTTCCATATACTACGTTTGAGGTTATTGTTAGTATGGACAGGGTGTGTATTGCACCCCTGTAGGTTGGATGCTTTTTTAATTCCTGCATAAACCTTTCCACAACATGTACTGCAATGTCATCAACCCTGTCATCGTCGTTTCCGTATCTTGGGAAGTCTCCCTCTGTTTCAAAACCAACTGCTATACCATTTTCCCCTTTAACCTTAACCTTTGCATATTTAATTGCACTTAATGAATCAACAGCTACTGAAAGTCCTGCAATTCCAAAGGCCATAAGCCTGTCCACCACTGTATCATGAAGTGACATTTGTGATGATTCATAAGCATATTTATCATGCATGTAATGAATTATATTCATTGTATCTACATATAATCCTGCAAGCCATTCCATTACCTTTCCATAATTGGCTATTACTTCATCATAAATTAAATATTCACCCTGTGGTGCCTCCAGCTTTGGCCCTACCTGTAATCCGGATTTTTCATCTAGGCCGCCATTTATTGCATATAATAGTGCCTTTGCAAGGTTTGCTCTAGCCCCAAAGAACTGCATCTGCTTGCCTATTTTCATTGCAGACACGCAGCAGGCTATTCCATAATCATCCTCAAATGCAGGTCTCATTACATCATCATTTTCATACTGTACTGAGTCTGTTTCAATCGATATTTTTGCACAAAACTTTTTGAAGTTGACCGGAAGCTTAGTTGACCAGAGCACTGTCATGTTTGGTTCTGGAGCAGATCCAAGGTTTGTTAGTGTGTGTAAAATTCTAAAGCTGTTTTTTGTAACAAGTGTTCTTCCATCAACTCCCATACCACCGATGGACTCAGTTATCCAGGTTGGGTCTCCTGCAAACAATTCATTGTATTCAGGAGTTCTTAAGTGTCTAACTAGTCTTAGCTTAATTACAAACTGATCTATTAATTCCTGGGCAAGGGCTTCAGTTAATGTTCCATTATTAATATCTCTTTCAATATATATGTCAAGGAATGTGCTTACTCTTCCAAGTGACATTGCAGCTCCATTGTTTTGTTTAACTGCAGCAAGGTATCCAAAATAAACAAACTGTACTGCTTCCTTTGCATCCTTAGCCGGCTTTGATAAATCAAACCCATAGGATGCTCCCATCTCTTTAATTTCAGCCAGGGCATTTATTTGCTCTGTTAATTCTTCTCTTAATTTAATTGTATCCTCAAGCATTGGACCAGTTAAATTATCCAGGTCTTCTTTTTTCTTTTCGATTAAATAATCCAGTCCATATAATGCAATTCTTCTGTAGTCACCAATTATTCTTCCTCTTCCATATGCATCAGGAAGCCCTGTGATTATTCCAACCTTTCTAGCCAGTTTCATTTCCTTTGTATAGGCATCAAATACACCCTGGTTATGTGTCTTTCTATATTTTGTAAATATCTCATCTATTTCTTCATTAACCTTATATCCATATGCAGCAGCTGCTTGAACTGCCATTCTGATTCCGCCAAAAGGGTTAACTATTCTTTTTAGTGGTTCATTACTTTGGAACCCAACAATAACTTCGTTTTCCTTATCCATATAGCCAGGTTTATATGCATTGATACCTGAAATTGTGACCGTATCAATACCAATAATTCTTTCACTTTGTTCCTTCTTTAAAAGCTCATTTGTTTCAGCCATTAGCTTATTTGTTTTGTCAGTTGGACCTGCTAAAAAGGATGAGTCTCCCTCAAATGGTTTGTAGTTCTTTTGTATAAAGTCTCTTACATCTATAGTTTCATTCCATTTTCCTTCGTTAAATCCATTCCATTGTTCCTGTTTCATAATTCATTCCTCCTTGATAAATATTATGTCTTTTTCTGTTTTGTTAATGCTATTATAATATATATTTTTAACTGTTACAATAGCTTTTTTGTTTATTTTACTGGTATTTAGCAACTTTATTTTAGCTGTTATATATTATTTTTTCTTCTGTTATATTTTCTGCATTAAATTTTATTGTCACAACCACTTCTCAGGTGACATCGCCATGGGGCTCACCTAGAGGCAAATGTAATAAGTAATAAGTCATATGGCTGCCATTTTTTAGGCAGCAGTAAAAACAGCTGTAAATCTTTTTAAGATTTACAGCTGTTTTTTTATTATACATCAAAGTACATGCTATATTCCTGTGGGGTTGGAACTGGTAAAACCTTTACAAGCTCCTTGTTTGTTTTGTATTTAATCCAGTTATCCAGGAATGCCTTATCAAATACACCGCCCTTTAGAAGATATTCATTATCCGACCTTAATGCCTCTAGGGCTTCATCAAGTGATTTCGGAAGAGCTTTTATCCTATTTCTTTCATCCTCTGGCAGGTCAAATACATTAACATCATATGGACCATAACCTTCCTGGGTTGGGTCTATTTTATTAACTATGCCATCAATACCTGCCATTAAAAGTGCAGAATATGAAAGGTATGGGTTGGCAGTTCCATCTGAAGGTCTGAATTCAAATCTCTTACTGTCAGGGCTATTTGCATAACCTGGAACCCTAATAACTGCGCTTCTGTTAGCTGTACCAAAGCATATTGATACAGGAGCTTCAAATCCTGGAATAAGTCTTTTATAGGAGTTAGTGCTTGGATTAGTAAATGCCAGCAGGGATGGTGAATGCTTTAATACTCCTCCTATGAAGTAAAGTGCTTCCTGGCTTAAGCCTGAATAGCCATTTTCATCATAAAACAGGTTTTCCCCGTTTTTCTTCAGCATCATATGAACATGCATTCCACTTCCCGCTTCTCCAAATAGTGGCTTTGGCATAAATGTGGCTGTTTTTCCATGCATTATTGCTGTATTTTTAATTATATACTTTGCTATTAATGTAGCATCAGACATTTTAAGAAGGGAACCTAGCTCCACCTCAATTTCAAGCTGTCCTGCAGCTCCAACCTCATGGTGATGATATTTAACAGGTACTCCCATCTCTTCAAGCTCCAAACACATTTCTGATCTCAAATCGTTTGTTATATCATATGGCAGTGCTGCATGATACCCTTTTTGAAAAGGTGTTTTGTAGCCCTGATTGTTTTCCTTGTTATTTGAGTTCCAGGGTGCCTCATAGGAATCAATAGTAACCTCCTGATGATTTGCCTTTACTTCAAAGCTAATATGATCAAATACGTAGAATTCAAACTCTGGCCCTATAACAAAATCATCTGCTATACCCATTTCTTTTAGATAATTCATTGCTTTTTCTGTAACAAATCTTGGATCCCCATTGAATCTTTCAACCCCATTCCCAAGCTGATATATGTTTGCTATCATGCTTAGTGTAGGTACTTCACAGTAGGTGTCAATAAATGCTGTTGTTATATCTGGAATAAACACCATATCACTTTTTTCAATTACAGCATATCCATAGCTTGACCCATCAAAGCCTATTCCATCTGTAAATATTCTAGGACTTAATCTTGAAATTGGAATAGATAGATGATTCCACTTTCCAGTAAGAGTTACTATTTTAAAGTCGATAATTTTAATATTCTTTTCTCTAGTAAAATTTTGTAGTTCTTCAAAGTTATTAAACATATTATTCCCTCCTGATATGTCCAATTTTCATATTAAGTATAATTCTATTTTTAAATAAAATCAACGATTATGAAAAATTTTATTCATAATCTAAGGTTTTCCAATATTTTTTGATATTTTTTATGCAAAAATCAAAAAATTTATTTCAAATTAATATGAAACACTCCCTACATAATAGCCATTGGTGCCACCTATATAAGAATATAGGTAGCACCAAGAATGTCAAGTGACAAGTGCCTAGCACCTGTCACTTCAGTTCTTTTGCTATCTTTCTTACTGCTTTTATAAACTTGGATGCTTCTTCCCTTGTATTGAAAAATCCTGGGCTTACCCTTACTGCGCCCTGCTTTAATGTGTTTGCCATCTTATGATATAGTCCTGCACAGTGGAGTCCCCCTCTTGTTGCAATGTCATATCTTTTATCTAGAATTTTAGCAACCTTCAATGAATTTGTATCTCTTATATTAAAGGATACTATTGGAACCCTTTCTTTCATATCCTCTCCCATAATTTTTACACCGGCTATGGAGGATAGACCTTCAATTAAATATTCTGTGATCCTATCTTCATGTT
>JBEQBT010000032.1:0-19720 GCA_041639705.1 Clostridiaceae bacterium
TACCACGTTAATGACCTGTCGATGTGGGCATCGACCACTACTGCTCTATCATGTTTCACTTTAATTGTTACGCATTCTTCCTATATTATATAATTAACTCCTACTCCTTGAAGAAACAGGGGTTGTATAATTGCATTAAAAACTAACTGCTTGTGCATCTGCCCATAGTCTTTCTAAGTCGTAGAATTCTCTATCTTCATTATGAAATACATGGACAATAACATTATCATAATCTAATAATACCCATCTAGCAGTAGAATAACCTTCCTTATGGCTTAAATCAAAGCCCCTTTCCGCCATTTTTTCCTCGATTTCATCAGCAATTGCTTTTACCTGTATTGAGGAATTACCGCTGCATATTACAAAATAATCTGTAATCGGAGAAATGTCATTTACATCTAATATTTTAATATCCTTTGCTTTTTTCTCAACAGCAGCGGAGCTTATATAATAAGCAATACTTGAAGAGCTTTTCAATAAAATTACCTCCTAACATATTTTAAAATAAAATTTATTTCCTATTATATTAATATGTTAATAAAATTCTTTTAGACAACAACTATTTTACACTATCATTACCGAGAATAACAACCACGTCAGATTCAGTGCTATCACTTTGTTTTTCCTGCACATATCCAAATCCCAAATCTTTTAAAATAGATTGTCCATAATTCATTTGGCTATAGTCATTTATTAGTGTAAATTCTAGTTTTTTCGAGTAATTATCTATAGATATAACATTATATCCTAAATTCTCAAACTCTTTTTTATATTCTGATGCTAGTCCTTTTATGCCAGTAGAATTAAGAATTTTTATTCTAATTTTACTCCTGTCAGCTTCCACCTCTGCAACTGCAGTGCTGTTGTCTTTGAAATTTGATAAAAACTCCTGATTTTTTTCTGCATCATATATGAAGAAGGAAACACCACCTATATATTTTGGTTCCCCCTGGAGTACCTTATTTTCAATTTGAGAAATATCAATATTCCTTACTTTAAAAATGTATTTCAACATTGTTTTTGGGTTCATATTTGTTGTAACATATTTTGATGCCTTTTCAATAAGCATAGGTACCTTTAACATTCCAGAAGGTGTTTTCATCTTCTCTATAACCTTTAACATGAATTTTTGTTGAGTTGCAGCCCTTCCCAAATCACCCATGGCATACCCACTACCGTCATTGTTTTTTCTCCATCTTACAAATTCCTCAGCCTTTTTACCATCCAAATGGACAATTTCACCTTTATTAAAATGAATATTTATGCCATAAGCATCATAGTCCATATTAAAAGGTATTTCCATGTCAATTCCACCTATCGCATCAATAGTATTTCTAAAGCCTGCATAATCCACCTTGACATAGTAATTGATTTTTATTCCTAACATTTTTTCAATTGTTTCAATTGCGAAGGAAGCACCGCCTATTCTATTGGCGGAATTCAACTTTTCTTTGTCTTCATTTATCAATACCCTAGTATCCCTTGGCAGGGATAGCATATAGACCTTATTAGTTTCTGGTATATACCTAACTATAATCATTGTATCCGATCTGCTTGGGTTATTAGCAGTTTTATTAGCATAATCTCCAGCATCAACACCCAAAAGTAGTATATTTACAGGCTCATTAATGTTTATTTGTTCAGTTGAGATTTCACTAGAATTAAGTCTGTTAAGTATTGAATATCCGTAGACAACTACACCTGAAGTTATTAAAAAAAATATTATAAAAATTGTTAATACAAACTTTTTAATTCCACTTCTACTTTTGCCTCTCATTTAATATTCCGCCCTTCAATAATAAACTATTTCTAAATTCAATTGTTAAGGGATGAATTAAATAATTTTTATTAGTTATATAAATCAATGTACTATTACAAGCCAAAATAAGAGCTCTATCAATATCCATTAAAGCTATTTCACGAATATCACTAATTCCTGGGAAATTTCTTCCAGGTTCAATGACATCTGCCAAATATATAATTTTTTCCAGTAATGACATGGATTTTCTGCCTGTTGTATGATACTTTATTGCATTTAATATATCCTGGTCACCTATTCCAAATTCAGCACTACAAATATGTGCTGCTACTGGGCCATGGAGTAATTGGGGAAAGTTATATTCTATTTCATCAATTTTAATAGTATAGCTTTGAGCCATTCTTAATAACTCTTCATCAGAATGGGCTTTAGCAGAATCATGAGCAATAGCTGCTACTCTAGCCTTTTTCAAATCAGAACCATAAATTTGTGCTAGTTTTATAGCTTCTAATTCAACGTTTAGTGAATGTTCAAAGCGTTTATTATCAAGTGTTAACTTAATTTCATTCCTCATATCCTCATAAGCTTTATTTAAATTCACTTAAATACAACCCCTTTTGCTTGATATACCCTTCAACTTCATTAGTAACAAGATATTTGATACTTTTGTTGCTTTTGATCCTGTCTCTAATATCAGTAGAAGATATTTTTATGTCTGGAATGTCAACTAAAATAAAATTACATTTATATTTATTTTCTTTTCCTAAGATTTCCTTCTTAATTTCACTGCAGGTATTTCCTCTATTAACTACAATAAATTTTGTCATACTGCATACATCACTTACTCTTTTCCATGTATCAATTTCCTTTAATGTATCAAATCCAATTATAAAATAAAACTGGGTTTCATAATACATATTATGTAACTCTTTTAATGTATCATAACTATATGTCTGCCCTTCCCTTTTAACTTCGATATCACTTACCTTAAACCCATCATTGCTTTCAACTGCGAGTTTAACCATTTCATATCTATCTATTGCAGATATTACTTCCCTTTTATTTTTGTGTGGTGGGTTCCCAGTTGGAATAAAAATTATCTTATCCATATTCATCCTATTCAATACTTCCTGTGCTGCAATTAAATGCCCCATATGAATTGGATTAAATGTTCCACCCATTATTCCTATTTTTTGCATACTAACCTTCCTTTGAATATGTTAATAATTATAAGACTTGACTCCTAAATATTATATCAAAAAAAAGTGATTATATAAAGTAAAGCTTATTTATTAAGAATTGTCCAGTGTAAATAAATATTTTTACTGAACTTAATAAAAATGGTTGCTATTAAAATTTTTCAATAGCAACCATTTTTATTTTTATGGTAACTGTATAGAAGGCTTTTCTTTAGATTTTCTGTATATTATAAATTTGTTGCCTATAACTTGAACAGGGTCTGCACCTGTTGCTTCACAAATTTCTTCACAGGCTCCCCTGGCATCAAGCAAACTATTCTTAAGTATTGAGATCTTTAATATTTCTCTTGCCTCTAATGTCTCATTTACTTGATTAATAATTCCCTCACTGATTCCTTCTTTTCCAATTAATATAATTGATTCAATACTATTACCTAATCCTCTAAGATAGCTTCTTTGCTTACTATTTAACATTAAAACTCACTCCTAATTCATAAACTCAAATTCAAAATCATTCATTCTCACTAAATCTCCATCCTGAATTCCCATTTCTCTCAGCTCTTTAATGATACCTCTTTTTTCAATTACCTTGTGAAAATACCTTAGAGATTGAGTATCATATATATTTGCAGTTAAAAGTATTCTATTAACGAAGGATCCTTCAATCACGTATACTCCCTCATCGTCTTTTCTTATTGTATATGCAAACTTCTTTTCTTCAGGCACGAACCATTCTTCTACTTCATCTTCCTCAGTATCCTGAAGAGTATTAAGCAAGCTTCCTGCATAAAGCATCAATTCTCTAAGTCCTGTGTTTGTAGCAGCTGATATTTTAAATATCTTAATATTTCTTTTATCCATTTCATTTTTCAATTTTTCAAAATTTTCATCAGCACCTGTAATATCTGTTTTATTTGCAGCAACTATTTGAGGTTTTTTAGGTAACTTCTCACTATATAGCTTTAACTCCTCATTTATCTTTTCAAAGTCTTCAATTGGGTCTCTACCTTCAATCCCTGAAACATCAATTACATGAATCAACATTCTAGTTCTTTCTACATGTCGTAAAAAATCAATTCCTAGTCCTACACCCTCATGAGCTCCCTCAATAAGCCCTGGAATATCTGCTAATACAAAACTATTAATTCCAGGAATATCAACTACTCCTAAGTTTGGAGTTAAGGTTGTAAAATGATAGTTAGCTATTTTAGGCTTCGCTCCTGTAACCATTGATAAAATAGTGGATTTACCAACGTTCGGAAAACCAATAAGCCCTATATCTGCTATTAGCTTTAATTCAAGAGTAACCCATCTTTCCTCTCCTGGCATCCCTGGTTCTGCAAAATCTGGAGCTTGTCTTGTTGATGTGGCAAACTTAGAATTACCTCTTCCACCTCTTCCACCTTTTGCAACAACAACCTTTTGTCCTATTTCAGTTAAATCCGCAATAATTTTATTTGACTCTGCATCCCTAATTACAGTTCCTGCTGGTACCTTAATAATTAAATTTTCACCAGCTCTTCCATACATGTTGCTAGTACCTCCATTTTCCCCATGCTTAGCAACATGCTTTTTCCTATATTTAAAGTCAAGTAATGTTCTCATTCCATCATCAACAATAAATACTACGTCTCCCCCATCTCCTCCATCTCCTCCATCAGGACCACCAAGGGGAATATATTTTTCTCTTCTGAAGGAAGCAGAACCATTTCCGCCATCTCCAGATTTTATGTATATTTTTGCAACATCCACAAACATGTAATCACCTACTCTAATTTATTTTAAAATGGTTTTTATTGCTTTCGCTGTAGAGGCAACATTGTTCCCCTAGGATTGTATATCAGCGTTCAGAGGATAACTTGAATATTTAGGTACATTCGGGCTAACAATGTTCGCCCCTACAACCTACGTATATTTTTAACATTTTTAAAAGCATTATTCAATTGAAATTTAGCAATAAAGCTATAATTCCATCTTTTTCGTAAAACATATAGGGTTCATTTTCTCTTTTAATCCTCTCAATTTGATACATTGAGATCATACAACTATAATAATCTTCATCATTTATTTTTTCTGCGCTGCTCATAATTATGTTAAAATCTTCAGGTACTCCAGTAATATGTATATATAGTTTTTTACTATTACTTTCCATTGAACTAGTTTTATCTAATATAGTATCAGTTACAAGATCAAATAATATTTTTCTCTTTTCTATATCTTTTGAAAAGTGTTCACAAGATATGTATTCAATTCTTAAGTCTATTTCAATTTCAATATAAAATTTATTGCATTTACTTATAAACTCTTGAAAAAACATCCCTAAAGTATCACATTCGAGGTTAAATATTTTACTTAGAGCAATCATATATTTATTGATATTTTTTATATAGTTAATAGCCTCAGCTGGTTTGTTTATTTGAATATACCCATAAATAACTTGAAGGTAGTTCATAAAATCATGTCTTTGTAGCCTCATTTGCTCAATTACATATTTCTCTATATAATTGTTTTCCAAAGGTATCACCTCTTTACATAATATGTAGTGGTAAGCTTACTGTATTCTATGAATTATGCTGCAAACAGAATAGTTAATTTTCACTGCAATATTAATTTTAGCAATTAATGCCATAAAGAAATAATACCCTATAAACTTAAAATATGCAATAAAAAAGCACCCGTATGGGTGCCATTATTGTGCTATATGATCTGGGTAAATACTTACCTTTTTCTTATCTCTTCCAAGTCTTTCAAATCTAACAATTCCATCTGCTTTTGCATACAATGTATCATCAGAACCAATACCTACATTTTCACCTGGATGTATCTTGGTTCCTCTTTGTCTAACAAGTATGTTTCCAGCAAGAACAAACTGTCCATCGCCTCTCTTAGCACCAAGACGTTTAGATTCACTATCTCTACCGTTACGTGAACTTCCGACACCCTTCTTATGAGCCATTCAAAACACCTCCTCTTTAAGGATATTTATATTAATTATGCTTCGATCTTTTCGATCACAATTTGTGTATATGGCTGACGATGACCTTGTTTTTTCCTATAATCCTTTTTCCTCTTATACTTAAAAACAATAATCTTCTTAGCCTTTCCGTGTTTAACCACAGAAGCAGTAACCTTTGCACCTTCAACTAAAGGTGATCCTACAGTCAATTTGCCATCCTTTGAAACTGCTAAAACATCAGTAAATTCAATCTGTGAATCTACATCTGCTACTAACTTTTCTACAAAAAGAATGTCACCTTCCTGTACTCTGTATTGTTTACCACCAGTTGCTAATATTGCGTACATAACTACACCTCCTCATACCAGTCTCGCCGTAAGAACTAGGCGCGCAAAGCGCTTATAAGCCCGCCCCGAGCGGTCTACAAAAGACATTATAACATAGACAAATAGGTATTGTCAACCATTAGTGTCTATTAATACTTATTGTTATAGTTCCACTGCTCTCCTCAGAATAAGCTGTTAATTCACCAACAATTTTTTTATCTCCAATGTAAATACATACTGGCTCAGCTTTTATATCTCTATCAATCATATAAGCTTTTACACTATTGGATTTTACAAAATTAATATTTATACCATATATTCCTTTCATCTCAGTTACAAAGTTATTAAAAGCAGCATGAGTTAGTTGGTTGAAGCTTTGGTCAGTATAAATAGTATAGTCAAACTTTTTATAATGCATAGAATATCTTAAACACTTATTTTCGATTTCCTTAAGCATATATGAAATATTATAGTCAGTTTTCGAATTATTTTCATAAATCATATTTTGAAGTGTCTTGCCTTTTTTTGCTCTGGACATCTCAAGAAGACCAAGATGAGTAAAATCAAATATACTGTTTTGTATCTTATCATTTTTAAATAGCTGCTTAATAAAATTAATAATAATCTGTTTATTCTTGTTGTTATTCATATTAATAAAATCAATAATAATAATTCCCGATAAATTTAATAGTCTAACCATCCTAAATATTTCAAGACAAGCTTCCATATTAGTTTTTAGTACAGTTTCCTCCTTATCCTTATCTCCTATGAAACTGCCTGTATTTATATCAATTGTTGTCAATGCTTCTGTTTTCTCAATAATTAAATAACTTCCTGATTGCATGGAAACCCTTTTATCTAGGTTTTTTAACATGTCATTAGAAAGGGTATTTATAAATCTAAAATCCTGTTCACTATATTCGATTAAATTGCTTGCTTCCTCTGAATGTTTATTTAAAATATCAAAAATGTAGTCAATATCCTGTTTTCTGTTCACAAATATTTTATTTACATCACTTTTTATATACTCTCTAATAATATAATTTAAAAAATTCCTAGAGTTGAAAACCATTTCTGGAGGTTTGATGTAATCATATTTTTTCCATACATTATTCCATAAGTTCTTCAGATAGGAATATTCCTCTAAAATAATATCATCCTCAATGCCTTCGGCTTCAGTTCTGAATATTATTCCATACCCACTTCCCCATATATCTTTAGATATATTTTTTAATCTATTTATAGTTACCTCATCCTTGATCTTATGGGAAATATATACGTGGTTATAATTTGGAAGCAGCACAATATACTTACCTGGAATACTTATCTCTTCAGAAACTCTAGGTCCCTTATCCCCGCTTGTTTCTCTAATTACCTGAACTAGTATTTCATTTCCTCTTTTATATTTATCATTCAATATACCTTCTTTAAAATGAAGTATTGCATTTTTCTGAGTTCCAATATTAACAAATGCAGCATTAAGCCCTGGTACTATATTTTCAATTCTACCTTTATATATATTTCCTGTTATGCTTTCATCATCATGATTTTCAACATAAAGCTCCTCAATTTTCCCATCAATATAAATAGCTGCCCTACTTTGAGTGATTCCTCTATCAATATAAAGCTCCTTCAAATTATCACATCCCTGAATAGTATGCTAATAGATTAACCCATTTACCATTTGAAATACTATAAATTTCACTTCTCTCAATCTCTGGATAGCCATATATATTATTGTTTGATTTTTCTTTTAATAATTCAGAAATCATATCAGGTCCAAGACTTCCTTTACTACCAGTAAATAGAAGGCATTCAATTATAATTTGCTGTTTATCATAGTTTAATAGTCTAATATCCTTTATCAGAGGTCTAATATCCACTACTTTTTCTCCAGATTTAGTTCTTTTGTTCCTGAATATTTCTACAGAAGACAGTACTTTCTGAATTATGTTATCGATCTCCTGTTCTTCCATATTATGCTGAAGCTTAATTATGTACTTTGCACCTTCAACACTTCCCATTGAAGATGGCATTTTTTGAGTTATATTCAAAACCCTTAAGATTTTTATACCCTCTGGAAGCGCACTATTTAATTTTTCTTTTATTGTTGATTGGTCTATAAATTCATCAAGTTCAATATCAGCATACTCTGCTGTACTTGCTATTCCCAGGGATAATGGTGCAGCTACTGATATGCTTGCATGTGGATTGAATCCTTTAGAATATGATATTGGTATCCCGGCTCTTCTTAATGCTCTATGGAGGGTTCTCATTGTATCAAGGTGGGAAATGAATTTTGCACTATTAACCTTTGTAAATTTCAATAATACTCGTTCCATTAAAAGCATTCACCGCCTTCAATAAATTTATTTACTCCACATCCAGTACAACCTAATCTACAATCCCTTGTCAATTCAGCCTTTTTTGCCTTTTCAAATTCTATCTGCAAATATTTTTTAGACACTCCAACATCAATAAAGTCCCATGGAAGTATTTCATTTACCTCTCGATTCCTATATGCATAAAATTCTGGATCTATATTACATTCTCTAAATGCATCCATCCACCTATCAAAACTAAAGTGTTCCTGCCATCCATCAAACTTGCACCCTTTTTCAAAGGCTTTAATAAGCACCTGGGTTAATTTTCTATCTCCTCTGGCAAATATAGCCTCAAGATAACTTGTATGTGATTCATGCCAATTATAGGTTATATATTTGCTCTTAATTTTACTCTTTAAAAATTGTTGCTTTTCCCTTAAGGACTCCATTCTGTCCTGAGGTACCCATTGGAATGGTGTAAAAGGTTTTGGTACAAAGGATGATGTACTTACAGTTATACTAAGCCCTTTTTTTCTTTTTTCCTTTGGAACAGCCATATATGTATCAACAACCCTTTGAGCAAGAACTGCAATACCTTCAACATCCTCCATGGTTTCAAATGGAAGTCCAATCATAAAATATAGCTTGATTGTACTCCAACCTGACTCAAATGCACTTCCTGCTGATTTAATTAAATCCTCTTCTGTTACGCCCTTATTTATTACATCTCTCATTCTTTGACTGCCTGCTTCAGGTGCAAATGTCAGACCTGTTTTTCTTACCTTTTGTATTTCATTTATTAAATCAACTGAGAAGGAATCAATTCGAAGGGAGGGTAGTGAAATACCAACTTTTTCATTTTCATATTTTTTTACAAGCTCATTAACTAAATTTTGAATTTCCGAGTAATCACATATACTTAAAGATGTAAGGGATATTTCATCATAACCTGTACTTCTAATAAGTGCTTCAGCCTGTTCTATAAGCGTTTCCTTGCTTTTTTCTCTTACAGGTCTATAAATAATACCTGCTTGACAGAACCTACAGCCTCTTGTACAACCTCTGAAGGTTTCAAGCATAATTCTATCATGAACAATTTCTGTTAGTGGAACTATTATATTTTTTGGATAGTAGCTTTCATCAAGATTCTCAATTATCCGTTTCTCAATAATTTCAGGATAATTCTTACTTTTTGGAGTTCTACTCTTAATAGTATCATCTTGATTATACTCTACCGTATATAGACAAGGCACATAAACTCCTTTTATTTTTGATACCATCTCAAGGTACTCAATTCTAGATCCATTTCCTTTTTTCCAAGCCTTGTAGTCATCAAGTATTTCATCTATTACCTCTTCAGCTTCTCCAAGTACAAATATATCCCCTATATCAGCTAAAGGCTCTGGGTTATACGCACAGGGTCCTCCAAAAATAATAAATGGATGATTGCTTCTCTCAGAGGATAAAAGAGGTATTCCAGCTAAATCAAGCATGTTTAGAATATTTGAATAGCTCATTTCATATTGAAGTGTAAATCCTACAAAATCAAATTCCTTTAACCCATCCTTGGATTCCAATGCATATAGAGGAATATTGTTTTCCCTCATTAAAGTTTCCATATCACTCCAAGGTGCGAAGGCTCTCTCACAATAGGAATCCTCTCTTTCATTAATTTTATGATATAGTATTTTTATTCCAAGATGTGACATGCCAACCTCATAAACATCTGGAAAACACATCCCAAATCTTATATCAACATCTGATGGATTTTTAGTAATTACATTTACTTCCCCTCCAGTATATCTTCCAGGTTTTATAACCTTACTTAATATTTCGTCCTTAATAATAACCATAAAATTTCCTCCTATGTGCCAAATTTGCTTATTTCACTAAGCATTATATTACCAAAGCTTAAGTATGCTTTTAGAATTTCTTTTTCATTTAATATTTTATGAGATTTACTGTCTACACTAATATATATAATATAATATTTTCTAAAACAAAAGTATTTCATTACATCCATCAGCTTACAATCTGTTTTATAAATTATAGTATATTCTTCAAATATTTTAACTTTTTTTGAATATTCTTCCTTATTTAATGTATCCTTTATTATATCTATTATAATCTGTTTTTGAGAAGTATAACCAGTATAAATAAAGAAAATACCCATAGGAATTAAAATAAAACTATTAAATGATACTGGAACCAAAAATACAACAAAAACTATTAAACATCCTAATATTATACCATTTATATTATTTATAGAATAGGCAGAATAAAAACTAATAAAAATTTTAAGTAGGTTTTTTAAAATTCTTCCTCCATCTAAAAAACCTGCAGGTATTAAATTGAAAATGCACAATATTAAATTGGATTGACTGAGCATTAATAAATGAATATCTTTATGTGAAAACAATGAGAACATAACAAAAAAAATGAAGTTTATTAATGGCCCTGAAATAGATATAAAAATATCATCCAGAGGAGTAATAAATTCTTCATTTAAACTTGCAGATATGCCAAATGGCAGCATCTTTATACTTTTGACTGAATAACCAAGTATTATGGCAGTAAAGCAATGTACCAATTCATGAATTATTATAAATGGAATATAATATAGAAATAAATCATTTATAAAATATATTATTAAAAATACAATTGTATATAGAAATATTTTTATAGCATATTTAAAATTCATAACTACCTCAATTTACAATTGTTTTCAATAAACTTGTTGGATCTACTGATTCATCATTAAACGATACTTCAAAATGCAAATGAGGTCCTGTTGACACTCCTGTACTGCCTGATAATGCTATAATTGAGCCCTTTGTTATTTTATCTCCTTTATTCACTTTTATTTCTGAAAGATGTCCATATTTTGTTTTAAATCCATTATCGTGATTTATTACGATAACAATTCCAAGTGTCTCATCCTCTGTAACATCTTCAACGGTACCATCATATACAGCTTTTACTTCAGTACCCTCAGCTACTGCAATATCAACTCCTGTATGTTCTTCTGGCTTATTTGTTACAGGATGAATTCTTGTTCCAAATTTACTTGTTATTTCACCATTAACAGGAAAATACTCTATAATAAAATCTTCATTCGTTTCACTTGGTGTACCTCCACTGGTTGGTGACTTGTTTATATAGTTATTTATAAGTGGATATGTATTATTAAATACATTTTGTGCCTTTTCTGTAAAATCTGCATAAAATACACTTTGAATTTTTTTATTTAAATTTATTCCTATTTGATTTTTAGTATATTTAATTAACATTAAAACAAGCAGTATAATTAAAACTATACCTAATTGATACGCTGTTTTCTTTAGCTTTGTATTATGAGATTTATTTACTTTATTAAATCTATATTGATTTATATTATACATTACCTTCACCCCACTAATTTATATATAGATATTATATTAATGGGACAAGGATTAAATGCTACCTTTAAAAAAATGATGGCTAAAAGCCATCATCATAAAATTATATCGTACTTATTAGTCGTTCAGCAGAACCCAAGTTTGTAGCTAGTGGTATATTATGAACGTCACATATTCTAAGTAGCGCAGTTATGTCAGGTTCATGTGGTTGTGCTGTTAATGGGTCTCTTATAAATATCACTAAATCCATTTCTCCACTTGCAACTTTTGAACCTATCTGTTGATCTCCTCCTAAAGGACCTGATAAAAATCTGTGTATATTTAAACCAGTTGCATCCATAATAACCTTTCCTGTTGTTCCTGTAGCAAATAAAGTATGCTTTCCTAATATGTTTTTGTGTTTTTTTGCGAAAATTACAATATCATCCTTTTTTTCATCGTGTGCAATAAGTGCAATATTCAAACTATCATCCCCTTGAAAAATCAATTTTTTGTCTTCTTGCACTAACATTTAAAATTAAAGCAATAGAAACTAAATTAGTAAGAAGTGAACTTCCTCCATAGCTCATAAAAGGCAGAGTTATTCCTGTAATCGGCATTAATCCAATGTCCATACCTATATTTTGTAAAATCTGAAATGTTATCATTGTTAAAATTCCAATTACCATATAACACCCAAATTTATCCTTTGAGGTTTTAGCAATCTTAATGCTTTTAATTATGATGTTAAAATAAAGTGTTAATAAAACTATTATTCCCAGGAACCCCCATTCTTCAGCAAATACACTAAAAATAAAGTCTGTATGGGATTCTGGTATAAAGTTTCCACCTGCAAGATTTCCCTTATTCCAACCTAGTCCAAAAAACATTCCAGATCCAACTGCCATTTTAGCCATAATTGCATTATAACCATTCCCTAATTTATCAAGTTCAGGTTTTAAAAATACTAAAACTCTATTTTTTTGATATGCATCAAGAATATTAAACCTCCATAGTATGGCAATAGATACTATACCAGTGATTACAGTTCCATATATAAACTTCAAATTAAGTCCTGCAACAAATAGTATTCCTAACATTGTAACAGCAAATATCATATTTGTACCTGCATCAGGCTGCATCTGTATTAATACCATTGGAATCAATATATAAATAACTATCTTACTTAAGTTTTTAAAAGTATTAATATTCTCCATATCCTCCATAATTTTAGAAAGAGCTATTATTGTAGCCAATTTAGCAAATTCAGCAGGTTGTCCTCCAAAAGGTCCAATGCCAAGCCAAGATTTTGCACCATTTCTTACAGAGCCAAACAATAGTACTAAAACTAACAAAACAATTGAAGTAAAATAAATAATCTTATAATATCCACCTATTGTATTATAATCTACTAAAAGTAATGTAAAAACTATTGGTAAAGATATAATAAACCATGCTATCTGATATTTAAAACTGCTTGAGGAAATGCTTGTTGCACTCCCAATTGTGATAATTCCTATTATTACTACTGCTATTACGCAAAATAATATTCCATAATCCATATTCTTAAAAATTTTTTTGTTTATTATCATAAGAACACACCTCATACTTTTAATAGGTTTGATTATAACATAGTTTTAAATTAATATAAATAACTATGAGGTATTATATATTTTGGAAAAATGATTTTATATTTAAAAAATCATTTTTGCAAAATATTTTCATTGATTCATAAAACGCAATAAATACCTTTAAGTAAAATTATTATTGCGTTTTATATAATTTTATCGATTTCTAAGACTCCACCTTCTATAAGGTGGAGTTTCCACTTTTTGCTTCAGGTGGGGTAGAGTCCCCACCTGAAGTCTCAATGTTCAGCTTTAGCTGAACGAGTTCACTACATTTTAATTAACAAACAAAAAAGATAAGAATAAGAATTCCTATCTTCCCATATCCTTCATCTTTTTAATTGGAATATTTGCAACTAATGCAGGAACATCATTTCCCCGCTCTCCTGATCTAGTTAGCTTTATCTCAAGGCCCTTTTGATCAATTTCAGCATAGTGTGATATTACCTTTATTATGTCACCTTTAATCATTTCCAGGAATTGCGGGGATACATTTGCTCTATCATGTATTAATATAAGCTTTAATCTATCCTTTGCAACATCCTTAGATGGAGGCTCCTTACTAAACAATTTAAATAAATCCATGCTATCCCTCCTTATCTCCTAAAAAATAATTTCTTTATTGAAGCTAAAAATCCAGTTTCTTCATCCTCAAGATTTAAAAATGGCACATCCTGACCCATTAGCCTCTTAGCAATATTTCTATATGCTTGTCCTGCTTTAGAATCATTGTCAGTTACTGCTGGTTCTCCTCTATTAGTTGAAATTACAATTCTTTCATCATCTGGTACAATTCCTAGAAGTTTAATTGCTAATATATCCGTCATATCATCAATATTTAACATTTCACCTTTTTTAGTCATTTCATGTCTTATTCTATTTACTATTAATTGATGATCTTCAAATCCTTTTGCTTCAAGCTTTCCAATTATTCTATCAGCATCTCTTACAGCTGAAACCTCTGGAGTTGTAACAACTATAGCTTGGTCTGCTCCTGCAACTGCATTTTCAAATCCATGTTCGATTCCAGCCGGGCAGTCAATAATTATAAAGTCAAAGTCTTTCTTTAGATTATCAATAAGCTCAAGCATCTGTTCTGGATTAACAGCAGTTTTATCCTTGGTTTGTGCTGTAGGCAGTAAAAATAAATTATCGAATCTTTTATCTTTAATTAATGCTTGCTTTAGCCTACATGTTCCTTCTACAACATCAACAAGATTATATACGATTCTATTTTCAAGTCCTAGATGCAGATCTAAGTTTCTAAGTCCAGTATCAGCATCTACTAAACAAACCTTATTGCCCTCCATAGCAAGGGCTGTACCAACATTTGCAGTAGTAGTAGTTTTTCCTACTCCGCCTTTACCTGATGTAACAACTATAGAAGTTCCCATTCAAAATCCCTCCATATTTAAATGTATTTATTCGGTAAATAGGGTTCTACGATTATTGCGTTATCCTTAATCATTGCAATTTCAGGTGTCTTTGGCTTTTCATAATTATCATCTGGGGCTCTTACAATTATATCTGCAATTCTTAGAATAGAAGGTTGCAAAATATATGCTGACACAAAAGCACGTGTATTACCCGTATAACCTGCATGAGCAATTCCTCTAAGTACACCCATAATTACTATATTACCTGCAGCAATTATTTCACCGCCTGAATTAACATCTCCAATTACTACAACATTTCCATTAAAATTCACTCTTTGACCAGACCTTATGGAATTTTTTACAAATTTTGTTTTACCTTCATATATACCGTTAAATACCTTTTCACTTTTTTCTAAAAATTCCTTACTTTGAAAGGATGTATTAATTCCAAAAGAGTCCTTAAGTATTTTTTCAAGATCTGTATAGCTGGATGAAGCTAATTTGACCTGATCTATTATAAGCATATTACACCCAGTAAAAAAGCTTTTTGAGTGTTCAATCTTTTTTAATAGTTCTTCCTTAATATCCTCATAATTTCCATAATTAATATAGGCAGTTAATCCATCCTTACTTCCTTTAATCGTAACTAAACTCATTGCCTACCTCCAAATACCCTTACTTTTTATTATTCTTCATAATATTTAAATTTCCTTCTAATGTGATTAAATTATTTAGTAAAACTAAAAAAAATATTAACACGATATGCTAATATAACTATATTAACATACAAATGTTTATAAAAATATAGAATTTTCTTGTTTTATCGACAAAATAAAAAATCCCTGTTAAGGATTTTTTATTTTGTCGATAAAAATTTTAATTTTTATGTTTTTATGGAGTCTTGGACGTATCTGAAATATTAAAATATTGATCATATACCTCTTTAACAGCCCTTGCAACGTAATTACCATGTCCTCCATCATAAACAACTGCAATAACAACTATTTCTGGATTGTCATAGGGTGCAAAGCCAGCAAACCATCCATATGCTTCTCTTCCCATTTCCCCAGGATTCTTGCTAAATTGGGCACTTCCAGTTTTACCTCCGGTTTCGATAGGATAATTTTTAAATACAACTGAAGCAGTTCCGCCCTCTTCGTTAACTTTTTTCATTCCCTCTTTAAGAACATTTATGTAATCTTTATTTAAGTTTAATTTTGTTATTACTTCAGGTTCAAAATCCTTTTTTAAAGTTCCATCAGGATTTCGAACTTGTTTTATAAGATGAGATTTATATCTTGTTCCTCCATTCACTAATGTAGCAATACCTTGAGCCATTTGAAGAGGAGTCAAGTAGGTTGCCCCCTGTCCAATTGCAGTAATTAGCGGGTCTCCAGGTCTAGAGGATTCAGTATCAAAATTATTGATTTCTCTTATTACTAATTTTTGTGCCTTGTCATTAATAATTCCAATAGTAGTCAATTTTGATATATACTCTGATTCAATAGCCGCTTTAATTTTGCTTTTATCAGTTATACCTAATGCTTTGTAATTTTCCTCATCATATTGTTCAAAACCATTTATAAACATTTGCACAATTGTCTTATAATCCTCTGTTTCTTCTGTTAAAGTATATCCACCATAATTAGCCTCAGCTAATTTTTCAATTAAATTCCTCATTTTAGAGTTAATATATGAAAGTTTATATTCCTTAGGACTTCCAACAGTACCTGTACTTTCATATATTTCTATTCCAGTGGAGGGTCTTGCATTTGTCAAAGGATCTCTTCCAAGTCCAAATTTTGCTGCCCATTCTCCTAGCTTATCATACCCTAACCTTCTTCCCATTTCATAGAAGAAAATGTTACAGGATACCTGAATGGCTTCTGCAATATTAACTGCACCATGTGTTCTTCCGTAGTCATCGTATAGCCAGCATTTACCTGCAAAACCAGGCACGATCTTATATATTCCAGTATCAACTATTTTCTCGTTTGCAGTTACTTTATTATCTGTAAGAGCTGCAATTCCTGTAAACATCTTAAAGGTTGAACCTGGTGGTGCTGTTCCCTGTGTTGCATAATTAAACATAGGCAATGGTAATGTTTCAAAGGGATCCTTCAAATCAGGTAAAAATAGTTTATTATAAATTTCAGGATCCTTTATTCCTCCGGTTTCAGCAAAAAGATTTGGGTCAAATCCTGGGCGACTTACAAGTGCAAGTATCTCCCCATTATTTGCATCCAGTACTACAAGCGCTCCCCTGTTTGCATTCGGATATTTCTCAGTAGAGCTATATTTCCCGTCCCGAATATCCTGCATCATTTGATCAAATGCTTTTTCTGCAACCTGTTGAAGCTTCATATCAATAGTTGTTATAACAGTATCTCCAGGAATAGGATCCCTCCATGAGGTCTCCTCTATTACCTTACCAAATTTATCAACTTTAACATATTTTACCCCAGGCTCTCCTCTAAGCTGTATATTTAATTCTCTGTTATTTTCTAAAACCTTCTCAAGCCTGTCCTTGCCTATTAACTCTCTATTAACATCATAACCAATTCTCTCATACTCTTCAGTATTGCTGCTAATCCTACCCATATAACCTATAAAAGCAGAGCCTACCTCTTTATATGGATAATATCTAAGTGGTGCTACCTCGCAAGTTATTCCTTCCAAAACAGAACTTTTATTTTGTATTTCAAATGCAGTTTCCTTTTTTACATTGTTTGCAATATAAATGGTTTCATATTGCTTATATGCTATTCCCTTGATAGCATCTCTTGCTACAACAACCTTATGGAGAATATCAACAGAAATATCATATGTGTTTTCATACTGACCATTATTATAGTTCTTTATTAATTCATACTTCTCAGCAAGCTTAAAAAAAGTATCCTTGGCTTTTAAATTAATATCTAGAGAATTTGAATTTTTAAAATCATTTGCTTTTTTATCAATAATAGTTTTATTTTTTGTATTAAAATTGAAAACAAATTCATTAGTTACCCCATCATAATTAATAGGAAATGCTTCAGTGTTTATTTTATCCTTATCATTATTTTTAAAAACTATCTTTAGTGTATCAATCAAAGCCTTATTTATAACATCATTTCCTCGTTTTTCAAGTGAAAGAGAGTATATAACATTAAAACTTTGAATGTTTGTTGCAATTTTAATACCATTTCTGTCAAGAATATCACCTCTAGGAGGAAGTTCAGCAATATCCTTTTCTGCCCTCGCATCTGCTACTCCCCTATAGTATTCTCCGTTTAGTAATTGTAAATAAAAAAGCCGTGAGAGAAGTATTCCAAATACAAATATAACTATTATTGTAAAAGCTGTCATTCTGGTAAATTTATTTTTCATAATATAAATCATCCTATCTTAAAATTTCCAATCCTGCTTTAACAATTTGCTGTCGTTATATTTTAAAATTATCATATAAATGATTATGCTGATAAATGAGTTATAGAAGCTTTCTATTAAGTTTCTTTCTAACGCAAATTTAGAGAAATCGTATTTGTAGGACAGTAAATAAAAGAAAGCAAAGCTAATAAGCCCTTTTAAATAAGTCCCTCCGAAATTAATGAAAACAGGCACAATTATAGAATCCTTATAAATTCTTTTTTGAATTTTACCTACTATGTATGCAGCTAAAATATATACTATTGTGTTAATACCAAATACACCGGGAAAAAAGGAATCCCTAACAATGCCAGTAAAAAGAGCTATTGCAATACTTTCTACTTCATTTCTTATAAGCGAGAAACAAACTATATAAACAAATACAATATCTGGTACTACTCCTAAAATGTCAAAACGCCATAGAAATGCATGCTGAATAATAATAAGTAAAATAGAAATTAAAAATAGCACTGGGAATTTTTTCACTGTCATTACTCCTTTAAGAAAACAATTATTATTTAATTATAACCATTACCTTTTCTACTCTTGAAAAATTAACTACAGGTTTTATATAAGCTGATTTTACAAGGTTTGGTTTCTCATCCTCAATTCTTTCTATAAAACCTATTAATATGTCTTGAGGCATAACACTGTTTTCATTATTTAAAATATTTGACGTTACAACGGCATCTCCTACATTAGCTTTAGTATCAATAGGTAAATAGTTAATTTTAGATTCACTTTTAGAACCATTTGAACTAACCCCAGATAACATTCCATCCTCTCCTGTTGATGATATCTTAACTGGAATATTTGCTTTCTCATCAATAATGGTTATTACCTTGGAAGTTGAATTCGTAGTTTCAATTACCTGTCCTATTAGCCCTTGGCTATTTATTACATATTGGTCCTTATGAATCCCATCTGCTTCTCCAACATCAAGTAAAAGAATATTAAACCAATTTTCTCCTACCTTGCCGATTACATTAGCACCCTTCAGAGTCAGTTCAGGATGGGAATTTTTAAATTTTAGTATATTGTTCATTTCCTCATTTTCTCGTTTGAACCTATCATAATCAACTAATTTTTCATGCAGTCCGTCTAACTCTAATTTTAGTTGAGTATTTTCCTTTCGAGTTGAAGAAATAGAAGTAATGAAATAAAATATATTGCTTATTCTTTGTCCTGCTATATAAAAATATTTTTGCACAGGAGCAACAGTTGCAGTTATTGCTTCTTGAATTGTTCCTGTATTACTTTTTTTACTGGCAGTGTAGCCTATAAATATTGTAAAGGCAAGACAAAGAACAAGTACTATTGTTAGTAACTTGTTCTTTAAAAAATCCATCTAATCCCTTCCCTCTATC
>JBEQBT010000033.1:0-19648 GCA_041639705.1 Clostridiaceae bacterium
CTGTTCTTCTACGCTTTTTAATATTCCATTAAAATCTGTTTTAGACTTTTCTAATATGGCATCAGTAACTGAATAACCTGCTTCCTTTGCCTTCTGCATTGTTAACTTCGAATAAATTAAATTCTCTAGAATACTTGATTTTAGACTTGTTGCCACTTCCTTATACTGATCAGTGCCTTCATTTTCGGTTGTAATACCATAGTAGTCCTTTTGAGCATTATATACATCTAGAACCTCACCCTTTAGAATGTTCTCCCCATTTACCACTGCTACTATCTTGTCCCTGCCTTCATCGACCTTCTTGCTAGCACTGCAGCCTGTGAGAGTTACTGAGAGGATTATCACTGCCACAATACAGAACTTAAAAATAGATTTCATCAAATCTTTCCCTTCATAATAAATTTTAGATATGCCTATATACTAGATTACCTGTAAATAATGGCATTAAAATGGCAAATTTGTTAACAAACTATGAACATAATTTCAAAGTGAATATAACATATTTTAACATACATTATAATTCAAAACAAATTATTGAATATTCTGTCTTATCATGATATATTATGTATAATTTTAGTTCAACTTTGAAAGGAGAAATACAAATATGATTTACTGGAAAGAAGACTACCGGCTAGGAGTGGACCTTATTGATGAGCAGCATAAAAAGCTATTCCAAATAGCTGCTGATATTTATGATCTGTTAAAGAACGATCTCTATATTGATAAATATAATAAGGTTGTTGCTCTTTTATCCGAACTCCGTGATTATACAATATTTCATTTTCAAACAGAAGAAGCATATCAACAGGAAATTGGATACAGAAAATATCTCTCCCATAAGGTTGAACACGATGATTTTGTAAACAAAATCAATAATGTTGATTTAAACAGTATAGACGAAAACCAGGATTTATACATAATGGAATTACTTGAATTTGTTGTTAAATGGATTGGTGAACATATTTTAGAAAAGGATAAACAAATAGTTGCTGGTTAACCCAAGGTGGCAGTCACTGTGAAACAAAATTCTGAAAGAACTGTAGTGGTCCATGTTCCCACTGACGACGGACATTATGATTAATGCCAATACTTGCATCAATTGTGAAATCACCTGTACCGCAAATTTCTCATGCTGATGGACATCAGCCACAATATTAATCCATGGCTGCCACTAGGGATTTCTCTATTTAGGTGGCTGTTATGGATTTTTTTAAAGCCTTATTTCTAATACTAATTCCTTTTCATTTAATTTATAGTCCATTTCAATTAGTGAACTCGTTCAGCTAAAGCTGAACATCGAGACTTCAGGTGGGGACTCTACCCCACCTAAAGCAAAAAGTGGAAACTCCACCTTATAGAAGGTGGAGTCTTAGAAATTGATAAACAGAAGTAAACTAACTGCCATTACATCATTCCTGCAATGGCTCCGAAAAATGCCCCTATTCATTGATAACAATTATCAATACCATTTTATTCCTCTACCCTGACTCTGTCAATATATTTTATACCTGTTACTGAGAGGAAAAAACTTATTTGTTAGATGAGTAATACTCATAATATATATTATAAAAATCTACCTGAGAAGGTTCATTTGCATTTTGAAAATGATTTATGCTGAAGGCGATAAAGCCTTCTACGTATGGTTCTACCTGAGATAGCTGTTTTGAAATTTTATCCTGAGATGCTGGACTGTTTCCTGATGGAGTTGTGGCAAAGGTTTCTGTTACAGCATAAAGCTTTATGCCTGCCTTATCAGTTCCCTTTTTAGTATAGAAAAACAAATCATCCAACTTGTCTATAGAATTATAATTTACTCCCACTGAATCCTGGAGAGCCAGTATATCAATTCCAGTCCCATTTAAAATACTATAAATCATTGAACTCCAAGCTGGTAATAGAGCATCTATTGAAAGCTTTTCATAATAAAAAGGAGAAATCATTATATCCATATCAGGGCTTTTAAGCTTTATCTCTGAGGTCATTTGCTTGAAAAAACTGTTTAGATTCGATTGCTGCTTACTTGAAAGTGCAGTAAATTGAAAAAATTCATATGGAATATACCATCCACTCAAGGATGAATGATGTTCATAGGTTTTTACCACTTCATCAATAATTTCATTATTTACTGCAGCTTCATTGTTAAGCCATGTCATATCTATAGCTTTTTTATCCCACCATTCATCATTAAACCCTATTCCTATTCTCACCTTCATTGAAAGCGAATCAGCCTCTTCTAGTACATTCTCAAGCATGTCCACATCATTATGTGTATAACCTGGTAGTTTCGTTGGGTATACTGCATACTTGTTCTTTGTATCTGCAATAGTTTGAAGAATAATCTCATTTATTCCAAGTTTTTTAAGCATGGTTAATTCCTGCTTCCACCTATTTGAGTCAAAATCCTGACTGTACCAGTACTGAATAAAGGAGCTTTGAAAAACTGGCTTTAATGGAATGGTTGGATTAGATGCCATAACCATTTTAGCTGTCATAGCTTTATTGGTTGAAACGGTTAGATCTGTTGCCTCAATAATATTGAAAGCTTGTCCACTCTGTACAGATATCATTAATAAAAAAAGTACCAATGTTAAAAACAATAGGCACATTCTAATATATTTCCTCCCCATCTAATCACCCCAATTATGCTTACAAATCAATTATTATGTATCTACAAATTTCGACATTGTATTTTCTATTATAACATATCGCTATTCCTTATAGTAATGTATAAATGTGATTTTCCATTACTAAATATGTTAAAATTAGCTACTAATGTTCATTGATAATAATCCTCAGTCGATTGAAAAAACTCAATTAATAATATAACCGTATTGGATAGATCATCATCCACTATATCCTACTGGTCTTCTGCCCCTTCAATTTAGCTTTTTCAGCTTCAACCTCATATTCAAACAACTTTTTTAGAGTTAGTCCTTTGTTATCCATAAAAAAACCCCTTTCAAACATTTGACTGTTCATTATTTGTAATAATAACAATTTACTTTGTCATATTCCATATTTTTCTATAACATTCACCACCCACCAGTGACCATATCTTTGCCTTCAACATGAAATACTCTTATTTTGTTAACACATTATTCACCTATTTACCACCTAATTTTCATAATCATTCTTTATTATTATTAATAACAAGAGCAGCAAACAAAAATAAAGCAACTTAAGTTGCTGAGATATATAAACAAAGGATTAGGAGGTTTTTATGATGGATTACAATGAAAGCAATGAAAAGGAACTAAAAACTGAAATGGTTGATGAGGGTCAGCTAACATCAGACAAATTAAAGGAAAATAATCAGTTTAACGATGATAGCTGCAATGCAGAGGAAAGCATTGACTTGGTAGAAACCATGGAGCATATTGGGGAAAATCTAAATGGGGAGAAATTGCCTGCTTCTAAAGATGAAAGTACCAATACCCCAATAATACCAATTGTACCTAAGGGTCGATCTCGAAAACAACATAACTTCAAAAAATATGTTTCACTGGTTTTAGTTACTTCTATCATAAGTGGGTCACTTGTTGCAGGAGGATTGTACTTTAGATTTTCAAACCAGTTAAAAAAGCAGAACGAAGCAATTGAAAGGCTCTCAGCTATTTCTACTACTGGTAATAGTGCTTATACTGCATCAGCTTCAATAATTAAAACAGACTCTAGTGGTCAGTCCACTGTTACAAAAATTGCCAAGGAAGTTGGTCCTTCAATTGTTGGTATTCGAATGACAGTAAGCAGTAATCAGCGTTCCTTCTTAAACAGTGGGCTGTCAAAGGCTGAAGGTTCAGGTATCATAATAAGCAAGGACGGTTATATAATGACAAATTACCATGTGGTCCAGTATGCTGATCCAAAGGCTTCCACAAATGCTAATACTGCACTTGAGGTTTTCCTTTCAGATGGAACTGAGACTAAGGCTAAATTTATAGGTGGAGACAGCGAAACTGACCTTGCTGTAATAAAGGTTGAACTTAATAACCTGCCAGTAGCAACCCTTGGTGACTCATCTACTCTTGAAGTAGGAGAATTGGCTGTTGCAATAGGAAACCCTCTTGGATTAGAGTTTGCAGGTTCTGTTACTACTGGAGTAATCAGTGCTCTAAATAGATCTATTCAATCAGCAGATGTAACACAGAGTTTAATACAAACAGATGCAGCTATTAACCCTGGGAACAGTGGTGGAGCACTATTAAACTCTAGGGGAGAGGTAATTGGCATAAACTCAGCTAAAATATCTGAAACAGGAGTTGAGGGATTAGGCTTTGCAATACCTATAAATGATGCAAAACCAATCATAAACCAGTTGCTGATGTTCGGATATGTTAAGGGAAGACCATTCATTGGTATATCTGGCCAGGAGGTTACAGACACAATCTCCAAAACCTATAACCTTCCAATAGGAATTTATATAACCCAGGTAAGCCAGGGAAGTGGAGCAGCTGCCGCAGGAATTCAAACTGGTGATGTTCTTACAGCAATTAATGGCAAGGCAGTAACAACAATGGAGGAAGTAAACACAGCAAAAAAGCAATATAAATCAGGGGATACCGTCACAGTAACCGTTGTGAGAAATGGTAAGACACTTAGCTTAAAGCTTACCTTCTCTGAACAACGTTAATATAGAAAAATCAACTCCATGAAAATTTGTAATTTTCATGGAGTTGATTTTTTATGGTTAAACTTTCCCCTCATTGAATTATACAAATAGCCTATATTCCAATGAGGAGGTCTTCTTACTTTTTAAGCCTTGGGAATAGTATATTGTTTTCAAGGTGTATGTGATTAAATAAATCCTGTTCTATTTCAACAAGCTTGTCATAGGTCTTTTGGAATGTCATGCAGCCTTCAGGTGGAACTGTATAATTATTTGTAATTTCTCTCATTTCCTTGAGTATATTTCCTGCACCTTCATGCTCATCCTCTGTTTCTTCCATTGCATTTACTGCCTTTAGACGTAATTCTTCTGATGGATTAGCTTCATATTCCTTTATTATTGGGAATAAAATTTCCTCTTCCTTAATAAGGTGAACCTCCAACTCTGCCATTAGGTTCATATAGTATTTAAAAAGTTGGCTTAACACCTTGCCGCTGTGGGAAAAGTGTACATTTAATATCTTTGTTAGAAGCTTTTGAGCAACTGGCAGTTCATTTCTAAGGAATGTATGATGCTTGTTAACTACATAATCTATTAATTCTGACATGGAGGATTTTCTCCAATCAATTCCCTTATCTATTTTGTTAATAAATTCTCCGTAACCTGCGTTTATCTTGTTCATAACCTCTTCTTCATTTAAATTCTTTTCCTTCATAGCCGCTTCAAGAGGTCTGTCTCCTCCACAGCAGAAGTCTATGTTGTAGTTTAAAAAGGTTTCTATTGCTCCTGGGTATGCTGCAGCTATTTCACCTATTTTCATGTTTTTTTCAAATGCTCTTTCCATAATTAATCTTCCTTTCATATTAAAATTTTTTATTTTTTATATTAAATTCATGCTTTACTGTTTTAGCCTGACTACCCTATTATTGAGTCTCCTATTGCATGTGCCAGTTTCTTTATTCTTTCCTCCTCCTGATCTGGGTTGAATTTTACCCTGACTGGAAGATTTATATTGTTCATTCCGGTTACCTTTATCATATAGGAATTATCAAGAAGCTTTATATTGGTTTCCTTTAGATAGTCATTAATAACCTCAACAGCTTCTCCACTCCAGCCATAGGAGCCAAATGCTGCTCCTACCTTATTATTAAGGTCCATATTCTTAATTTCCTTTAATACCTCTTCAATTCTTCCTACCATATCAGCATATCTTGTGGAGCTTCCAAACAGCAACAGATCTGCATTCTTTATGGAATCCTTTATCCTATCCAAATCAAATTCCTTGCTTACATTTATTACTTCTGTATTAATACCCTTTTCCTCTAGTCCAAAGGATAGCTTTTCAGCTAGCTTCTTAGTATTTCCGGTCATAGTTGAATATATGATTGCAGCTTTTTTATTTTCATTATTTGGTCTACTCATTACATCATATATTTCAATAAATTTTGATACATTATTCCTTAATATATATCCATGGGAAGGAGCAATAACCTTAATTTTAAGCTCCTTGATTTTATTAATCATGTCCTGAACATATGGTCTGTGTGGATGCATTATCAGTTTATAGTATATTTCAAAGTCAGGCGTTATATCCTCTAATACTGCATCATTAAACAATTCATAGGTTGCCACATGACTGCTGAATATATCACATGGATAAAGTACCTTGTCCTCTACACAGTAGGTTATCATTGTTTCTTCAGTATGAAGGTATGGAGTTTCATAGAATCTAAGTGTCTTTCCTCCAATATCAAGTTCATCCCCGTCCCTAACTATTAAGAATTCCCTGTTATGAAGTCTGTACATGCTCCTTAACTCCTCTGCTCCAAGCTTTGTTGTTACTATAACAGCATCCTTTGCCTTGCTTGCAAGTAGCGACAATCCTCCTGAATGGTCTGGTTCAACATGGTTTATAACTATATATTTTATCTCCTCTGGATTGATGTACTCCTGAAGCCTTTCTACAAATACCTTTCCGAAGCTTATGTCAACAGTGTCTATTACTGTAGGCTTATCAGCCATAATTAAGTAGCTGTTATAGGTAGTTCCCTTTTCAAGTGTCAGGCGATGAAATGGAACCTTCCTGTCATCTACGTATCCAATCCAATAAGTATTTTCTGCAACTTTTATATTCTTTTTCATTTTAATTCCTCCTAAAACTTAATAATTTCTTTATCCTATGGCTTTATTATAGGAGGATATTAGTTATAATTCTGTGACCACAGTCAAAAAATTAAAAAGTTCTTAAAACTTTTTAGTCTTAAGAACTTAAACATAATCATGCAATTCTTCTTCATCTATAATTACTATCTTTCTACTTCCAATTACCTTTATTATTCCCTGGTCCTCAAGCTTTTTAAGCTTTCTACTTATGGTCTCTCTGGCAACTCCTGTTAGATTGGACATATCCTCTCTGCTCATTGGGACTCTTATTTCAATTCCCTGGGAAGTTCTTTTTCCGTTTTCTTCAGATAATTGAATTAATAGGCTTGCAAGTCTAGCCTCTGCATCATTGGTAGCTAGTGTTTGCACCATGGTTTCCAGCTTGGACAACCTTTCCCCGACAACCTCAAGTACCTTAAGCCCTATTTCTGGTCTCTTTAAAACAATATTTTTCATATCTTCATTTGTAAGTGTACAAAGTCTTACAGGGGTGACAGCTCTAGCATGGAAATGATATTTTCCAGCCTTAATTAAATTAAGCTCTCCAAAAAATTCTCCCTCTGATAATATATGTAGAATCTGCTCTTTTCCGCTTTTTGTAATCTTAAACAGCTTTATTTTTCCTTCATTTATAATATACAGGGTATCAGATTTGTCCCCCTCTAGAAATATATTTTCATCCTTATCATACTCCATATGCCCTGTCATTGAAATTATATCAACCAACTCATCATTTGTGATATTTGAAAAAATCCCAACCTTCTTTGCACACAGGTTATCAGTACATCTTTCACATTCCTTTTTCATACTACCTCTCCTGTAAAGTTTTCTTTTATTATATTTTATAGTATTGGTATGGAATACACAATAGACTTCAGTTAATGCCTGTTTCTATAATTTAAAGGGGTTAAACCTGTGTGTTTTTTAAAAAAAAGTGAAAAATAAGTTAAATGGCTGAAATTAAAAATATCGCTGATTTCACTTATTGAGAGATTGGTATAGTCCAGGTAGAGCTTAATGGAATAAATTTTTTGTTCATTAACATATGTGTTTAAGGTCTTGCCAACCTCCCTTTTAAAAACAGAGGATAAATAATTGGGGTGTACATCTGCAAAAGCAGCTATGTCTTGTAAATACATATCATTTTCTATATTTTTTTTAATATAGGAGATTACTCGATTAATAAGGGAATTATAAATATATTCTTTATGAGTGCTCAAAATACGAATGAAATCCTTTAACATTTTGTACTCTAATGCATTCAATTCACCCTTACTGTTGCTCGTGTCTATAAGATTAATATAGTAATCACTTAACATAAATGAAGTTTCAGTATCCAGACCTGCCTCTATAACTGCTCGGGCAAAAAGAGTACAGGAGCCTACAAGTGAATACTTAAGTGAATTTATAGGAAGCTTGGACAGTTTTGCTCTTTCAAGAGAGTTAATCTGATTTAATATGTCAACACTTTTATCAAAATTCATCTCTGTTATGGATGACATTAACTTTTTCTCAAGCTCATAGGGAGGATGAGTATAAGTAGTATATCTATTCTTAGCCATTGTCAGCTCGATTTCTTTATAAATATTTTCCACTATGCTTCACCTCTATAAAAATAACCTTAAGAAAATATAAAATATATTAATATTTTATACTAATAATATATTTTTCATTATATAATGTCAATATATTAAGAAAATTCTGTTAAGGAATTCATTTATCCTGCAAAAACAAAGTACAAAAAAATCTAATTTAAAATTAGGGGGGTAAGTTGTAATGAAAAAAATCATCAGCGTTGCATGTGCCTTAATATTGGCGTTAGCAACACTAACAGGCTGTTCAACAAAAAATGCTACAAAAGAGCCAACTCCAACTGAAACCAGTAAACCTAAAGAAAAGGCAGTGGTTACCCTTATTCAAAACAAGGTGGAAATTCAACAGCAGCTTGAAGATGCAGCCAAGACCTTTAATGCTTCTCAAGGAGATGTTGAAGTAAAGGTTTTAGGATCAGCAGGGGATAATTTAATTCAAACATTACAGTCACAATTTGCATCTGACCCAAAAACTGCACCTACAATTTTTACTGTTCAAAGTGGAAGTGAATTTGATAAATTCTTCGATTATATGGCATCAATGGATTCGTCAAAGGCTGTACAGTATATGGTGAAAAGCCAGATTGAGGATTCCAAGAAGAACGGTACTACATATGGCCTTCCATTGGCTGTTGAGGGATTCGGCTTAGTTTATAACAAGGATATATTCCAAAAGGCAGGAGTAGATCCTGCAAGTATTAAAACAATGGATGATTTGGTTGCAGCATCCCAGAAAATAGCAAAGGTTGAAGGTGTAAAAAAACCTTTAGCATTCTCAAAGGAAACCTATTTCACATTTATGCAGCCTTATAACTGGCCCTTCGCAGTAATGAGCAATTATAAAGATGCAATAGCTAAGGTTCAAAAGGGAGAGTTAAAATTAAAGGATATTCCCGAAGTTAAACAATTTACTGAAGGTCTTAAGAAGTTAATACCTTATACAAACCTTGCACTAGACAGCTATGATGATGCAGTTGCAGGTTTTGCTCAGGGTAAATATGCAATGGTTCATCAGGGTAACTGGGCACAGGGAGTGCTTGATAATTACAAGGATACAATTAAATTCCAATATGGGATGATTCCAATGCCAATCAACGGAAACGGACTTGCAATTGGCAATACAAATTACTTCCATGTTAACAAGTATGCTACAGAAGAACAGCAAAAGGGTGCAATTGCATTCATGGATTGGCTGCTTACTGATAAATCAGGACAAAAATATGTTACAGATCAATTTAAGCTGATACCTGCATATACTAACTTTGATACAAGCAATTTAAGTCCTTTATCACAGGAAGTTGCAAAATATGCATCAGAGGGAAAAACAGTACCTTGGACCTTTGGTCTTTTCCCTGCAGGAATAGATAAGGATGGTACAAGTGCAATGCAAAAATTCTATGCAGGCAAATCAACAGTTGACCAGCTGCTGGATGAATTAACCGGATATTTCGTAAACGCTTCAAAATAATAAAAGCCATGTATTAAAAGCCTCTTTAGGGGGCTTTTAATACATATAAATTAAATTCTAAATGAATGGATGGTGCATAATGAATAGAGGTATTAAAAGCAAAATAACAACTGCCTTGTTTGTAGTTCCTTCATTATTTGCATTTGTTAATGTTGTTGTCATCCCGTTTATTATGGGGATAATATATTCATTTACAAATTGGAAGGGCTTTGCTTTTAAAGGCTCTTCCTTTACAGGGCTGGCGAACTATATTTCTGTATTTAAGGATGAAAAATTTCTTTCAGCATTTTGGGTTACCGCTAAATATACTTTAGCAATGATCATACTTGTGAATATTGTTGGACTTGCATTAGCACTTTTGGTAACCTCAAAGCTTAAGGGCAGAAACCTTCTAAGATCTATCTATTTTTTACCAAATTTAATTGGAGGACTTATCCTCGGATTTATATGGCAATTTATTTTTACCAAGTTCTTTGAGCAATTAGGTCAGGTTATTCAAAGTTCAAAAATATTCTTTAATTGGCTTAATAACCCCACAGCCGCATTTTGGGCTTTAGTTATTGTTGGAGTATGGCAGATGGCAGGATATGTAATGGTAATTTATATTGCTTCTATTGAAAATATACCTGATGAAGTTATGGAGGCAGCAGAAATAGACGGTGCTAATTGGTGGATCAAGTTTAGGGCTATAACAATTCCACTTATTGTTCCTGCCTTTACTATAAGTCTGTTTGTCACTCTATCAGGTTCCTTCAAACAGTATGATACTAACCTGTCTTTAACAAATGGTGGTCCCTATGGAACAACTGAATTAATTACTATGAACATACTGCGCACAGCATTTGGATATAACAAATATGCTCAGGCCCAGGCAAAAGCTATAATCTTTTTCTTGGTTATAATGGTCATAACTGTAATACAAGTCTACACTACTAAGAAAAGAGAGGTTGAAGCATAATGGAAAAAAAGATAAAAAAATCCCTGGCATTACCAATTTTCGGTTGGCTTGCAGCTATTTTTACATTGTTCCCCATGTATATTATGGTTATCAACTCCTTTAAAGGAAGGGATGAGATATTCACAGATACACTGGGATTGCCTAAATCATTTGATTTTTCTTATTATTTAAAAGCAATAGAAACAATGAAATTTGATAGAGCCCTTTTAAATTCGTTAATTGTAACCATAGCCAGCATTTTGTTAATCATTGCCTTTTCCTCTATGGCAGCATGGGCATTAGTGAGAAGTAAGTCAAGGCTGGCAAATATAATATTGTATGTTTTCGTTGTCACAATGCTTGTTCCATTCCAGGCAGTTATGATTCCTTTAATGCAGTACATGAGCAATTGGAAAATAGAAGCTATTAATTTTCAAATGATAGACTCCTTTTATGGGCTCATATTCATGTATATTGGCTTTGGCTCAAGTTTATCCATATTTCTATACCATGGATTTATTAAGGGTATCCCCCGTTCCCTGGAGGAAGCAGCCATGATTGATGGGTGTAATAGGTTTCAAGTGTTTTGGAAGATAGTATTTCCTTCATTAAAGCCTATTAATGTGACTGTGGCTATTTTAAATGTTATTTGGATTTGGAACGACTATCTGCTGCCATCCTTGGTACTGAGAAATCCAGATTTAAGAACAATTCCACTTTCAACATTTTATTTCTTTGGAGAGTTTACGATTCAGTGGAATTTAGCTATGGCAGGGCTTGTTCTAACCATTATACCAGTAATTATCTTCTACCTGTTTTCACAAAGATATATTATTAAGGGAGTTATGGCAGGAGCTGTTAAATAACATAAATTAAACTTATATTGCTGCAATAAATGAGAAAGAGAGTATTTGTGATGAAAAGAGGATGGGTTATAAGCAATAATAATTTAGATATAAAAAATCTTTTAAATAATGAAAGTATATTTAATGTAGCAAATGGATATCTTGGGGTTAGAGGAAACTTTGAAGAGGGTTATCCTATAAGTTTTCCTACAATCAGGGGAACATATATAAATGCTTTTTATGAAAAAGTCCCTATATCCTATGGAGAAAAAGCATATGCTTTTCCTGAAACTATGCAAAAGATTGTAAATGTTACAGATACACAGGGCATTATTATAACAATTGCAGGTGAAAGCTTTTCTCTCTTTGAAGGTACTATTAAAAGCTTCAACAGATTCCTTAACATGGAAGAAGGCTACTATAGAAGAGAAATTTTATGGTCATCTCCAAATGGAAAAGAGATTAATATTAAAATAACTAGAATGGCTTCATTTAATCACCTGGAGCTGTTTGCCATACATTATGAAATAGAAAGAGTTAACTTTGACGGAGAGATTATAATAGAGTCTGCAATTAATGGGGATGTAAAAAATTTTACTGATGATGATGACCCACGAGTAGGGTCGACCCATGCTAGTATATTGCATGTAAACTCAGTAATTGTAGAAGATGAATTTATTCAGATAGTGTCACGAACAATTAATTCCAATGAGACTGTAGTTGCTACTGTAAAACACAGGTGTAATGCCGATTACACCTTACATTTTGAAAAGGACGAAAAGTATGTAAAAGCAGTTTTTAAAATAGAGTCGGGAAGTGATTCAATTGGATTTACCAAGTATATTATATACACAGATTCAAGACGACATGTAAGCCCTGAAAACAGCGGTATTAAAATCATTGAAGAAGTCAGCAGGGAAACCTTTGATGAACTCCTTGAGGAACAAAAAAATTATCTTAATGAATTTTGGAGTATTGCTGATATTAATATTGAAGGTGATGAAAAGCTTCAGCAGGGTTTAAGATATAATTTGTATCAGCTTTTACAATCAGTAGGAAAGGATTCAATAAGTAATATTGCAGCAAAAGGGCTTAGTGGAGAAGGCTATGAAGGACATTATTTTTGGGATAGCGAAATTTATATTTTACCGTTTTTCACATTATGTAACCCAAAGCTTGCAAAGCAGTTACTAAAATATCGCTATACTATTTTGGATTATGCAAGAGTAAGAGCAAGGGAGCTTGGGCATAAAAGAGGAGCAGCCTACCCATGGAGGACTATAACAGGGGAAGAATGTTCAGCTTATTTTCCTGCAGGTACGGCCCAATACCATATTAACAGTGATATAGCCTACTCCTATGTACAATATTATCTTGCAACAGGGGATATGGACTTTATAAAGGAGTTTGGTGCTGAAGTTATTTTTGAAACTGCAAGGATATGGATAGAAATTGGACACTTTGACAAAGGCCTGTTTAAAATAGATGCAGTAACAGGACCAGATGAATATACAGCCATTGTAAACAATAATTACTACACCAATGTTTTAGCAAAATACAACCTTAAATGGGCTTCAAAATTGTATCACCTGCTCCAAAGTGAGGATGGTGAGCTTTTAAATCTTTTATGTAAGAAAATATCTCTTACAAAGGTCGAAATCGAAATGTTTGAAAAAGCTTATAATAACATGTATTTGCCTTATAGTGAGGAATATAAAATAAACCCACAGGATGATGCATTTTTATCCAAGGCAGTATGGAATTTTGAGGATACTCCAAAGGATAAATATCCATTATTATTAAACTACCATCCATTAACTATTTACAGATATCAGGTGTTAAAGCAGGCTGATACTGTACTGGCTCATTTTCTTGCAGAAGATGAATCAAATTTTGATACCATTAGAAATTCCTATGATTATTATGAGAAAATTACGACTCATGATTCCTCTCTGTCCAGTGCCGTTTACGGCATTATGGCTTCAAAGGTTGGATATCTCGAAAAGGCATATGACTATTTTATTCAAACTGCAAGGCTTGATCTTGATGATACACATGGGAATACAAAGGACGGAGTACATACAGCAAATATGGGCGGAACCTGGATGGCAATAGTCTATGGATTTGCAGGCCTTAGAATTAAAGAAGATTATATCTCTTTAAATCCAAGGTTACCTGAAAAGTGGAATGAGCTTAAATTTAAATTCCTATATAAAGGTGCCTGCATTAAGGTAGATATGCAAAAAGAAAAGACGATAATAGATGTTCAATGTGACTATCCTATTAATTTGAAGGTTAATAACCAATTATATGAATTAACAGGTAATAAGGAAATATTTGTATAGATAAGTTGAAGAAAAACGCCCCCATATTTTTCTTAGGTCCCAGCCACATCAGATTTTCTGATGTGGCTGGGACCTTGTTATCACTTTAGCTTCACATTTACTGTTTCATCTAAGCAAAGTGTGACAGCCACCTGAGAAGAGGAAACTAATTCTCTCAGGTGGCTGTCATCTTTTAGGGTTCTTATTTATTATATGAGAATTTAAATGCTGAATGAACTATTTTGTAGAATACCGCTGTAGTTACAACATTTAATACTGTTGCGGGAATCACTACTGTTAGCATAAGTGCAAAGAATGGTCCTGGAAGTCCTGCTATTAGTCCCGCTGAACCAAGAAATATAGTTCCACTTATTAATGTCCCTATAAATGAAATTATCCCTACCTTTATATAGGTGTTGAAGTTTGACCTAAACATTTTGTTTATGAGATAAACAAAGTTGGCAGTTACTATTTTATCTATTAAATTGGGTATCTGACCTCCTGGAAAACTGGTGGTTGCAGCTGTGAAAATACCTGCGGCAATACCAACTATCAGTGTTAGCTTATAATCATCAAACAGTAGTATTGATAAAAACATCATTGAAAGTAAAAAGTCTGGTTTCATTCCTAAAAACAATGGGGGAGTAATCTGGTGGAGTATTACACCTATGCTTAAGAATAATGAACAAGTTATTAGTTTTTTTAAATTCATAATAAACAGCTCCTTTAATTTTAATATATTGATTATTTGCCAGTTGGGAATTTCATCAGTTCATGCCATGGTGTTCACCTCCTTAAAATAATAAAAAAACTCCGCCCTAAAACTAGGGCGAAGTATATCCGCGGTACCACCTAAATTATGCAAACAATTGCATATCTCTTTTCGAACACTAACATGTCCTATCCAAAATAACGGTTGGCCTCCGGTAAATACTACTCTCTAAAAAAGATTTCGGTTTACTTCTACAAGGTCCATTCACTACTGGCATTAGTGTTGAGATCACACCCTCCTCAACTCTCTGAAACTTGAGCACAATAGCTACTCTTCCTTGTCAGTGAATTTTTAATATTTATTTATAAAATTATATCATATTTATTCTACAAATCAATAGCTAATTAACATTTGTTTGGAAACCCTTAAATGAAAGTGACAGCACCTAACCTCCTCCAACCGGTGGAAAAAGAGCAATAATGTCACCTTCAACAAGGGATCTATCCAGCTGTCCATCTCTTCCATTTATAAGCAATATGGCTACCTCTGATTTTTTAATTTCAAGTCCTTTTAATACATTCTCAGTGGTTGCTCCATCCGGAAGCTCCATCTCCATAACCTTCTGTCTTCCCTGCCTGAATGTGGCAAACAATTTAACTGTAACCCTCAATAGAACACCTCCAGAAATATGCTTGGTTATATCCCAAGCTTACGAAGTCTTTCATCTGTTGGGATTCCATTTTCATTCCAACCTCTCAATACATAATATTCAGGCAGAAGCTCTGATAATCTATGAACATTTCCCTTTGATGGGCCTTCTTCAATTGGATCCTCTAATAATCTTCTTGGAAGAGTATCTTGACTTGGGTCAACTCCAGACTGTAAATTAAACTCTCTTTCAATATTATATATTCTTTCTCCCGCCTCAAGGAGAGTTTCAGTAGTATGCTTTGTGCCTGCAACAGCATTATATAAATCTACGTAATCCTGTGCACCCATTGCGAAGGAAGTAAATAAACAAAGTCCGAGTGAGTCAATAACAGCAGTTAGGTCCTGGAATATTTTAGTCCATTGTGCCTTACCTTCCAATGTAAATCTATCAAGTTTTTCAGGAAGTCCTAATATTTCAGGAGAAATCATATACCCTCTTACATGACAGCCTCCTCTATTTGATGTTGCATAATTCAATCCATGTCCTTGAATTCCTCTAGGATCATATGCTGGGATTTCAAGCTTTTTAACTGTCATTGAAAGCTCTGGAACTCCATAGGCTTCACATAATCTATAGGAACCTTCAGCCATCTTTGCTCCCAAGCCTTCTCCTTTTCCGATTTTCTTAGTCCATTCAATTATTGCCTGTGCATTGCCAAACTCAAGTGGAGTTCCCTCAAGCTCTTCGTCCTTTATATATCCCTTTTGCTTGAGCTCCATTGCAGCTGCAATAGTAGACCCTACTGAAATTGTATCAATACCATACTCATTACACCAATAATTGGCTTTATATATTGAAACAATGTCGTTAATGCCGCAGTCTGAACCAAATGCCCACAATGTTTCATATTCAGGTCCTCCAACCTCAATTCCCATATCCTCAATTTTTATCCATCTTCCACAAGCTATTGGACATCTAAAGCATGGATTTTTTCTAACCAAATGCTCTTTGGTCATTGTTTCTCCACTAATATCATCTGCCTTTTCAAAATAGGATTTTTGGAAGTTGTTTGTTGGAAGCACTCCATTTTCATTTATTATGTTAACAAGTACTGCAGTACCATATGTGGGAAGTCCTGCCCCGGTTACTCCATTTTCCTTAATTGCCTTCATCCAAGCAGCAGTTGCTTCCTTTAACTTTTCTTCATTATGTATATTAGTCCTTCCGGTTCCTTTTACAGCAATAGCCTTGAGATTTTTTGAACCCATAACAGCTCCAACTCCTGAGCGTCCAGCAGCCCTGTCGTAGTCATTCATTATAGCCGCCATTCTTGATAGGTTTTCTCCCCCAGGTCCTATGGTTAGGATTCTTGATTTTTCAGGCATTTCCTTTTTCAATTCATCAGTAACCTCTGAAACAACTTTTCCCCAAAGATTAGCAGCAGACTTTATTTCAACCAATCCATCATTTATTGTAATATAAACAGGTTCATCAGCCCTATCCTCAAGTATGATTCCATCATACCCTGCTGCCTTAAGCTCTGCTCCCCAGAAACCACCTGAATTAGAGCTTGCAATGGTGTTAGACAAGGGTGACTTTGTAACAACCATATATCTTCCACCAGTTGGAACAGGTGTGCCAGTTAATGGTCCCGTAAGTATTATTAGTTTATTTTCAGGACTCAGTGCATCTACCTTTGGATCTACTTCATCCATAAAAAGCCTGGTGCCAAGCCCTCTTCCCCCAATATACTTCTCTGCTTTCTTCAAGTCCAACTCTTCAACCTTAACAGTCTTTTCCTTTAAATTGATTCTCAAAAGCTTACCATTATAACCGTACAAAAAAACTACCCCCTTGTATTATATTTACTGTACTAATATAGCAAATACCGTGCCAATACATAGGGGTAAAGTAGCATCAAGGAAAATAATTATCAAAACCATCTGACCCTTCAATTTCAATGCTTGTATATAATTATTTCTCTGTACTAATTATTTTTAATTGCTTATTTTCCACTCTGAATTCTAACATATATTTCATTGCTCCAATATAGAACATAACATGAGATTATTACTGTTCTATATTGGAGCAATGTTCAAATTTGGAACAATCTATTTTATGCTTTTCAATCTTTCTATAAAGTGTATTTCTACCTATATCCAGTATTCTAGCTGCCAGGGTTATGTTTCCTTCTGTCTCCTCTAAAACTCTAATAATATACTGTTCTTCTAGCTGTTCCAGACTTAATCTTTCATACCTCTTGCTATTACTTTCCTGCTCCTTGCTTTCCCTTAGGAGGTTAGGCTGAATCATCTCTGTATTTACTATAAATTCAATCACATTCTCAAGTTCCCTGATGTTACCCGGCCAATCATAGTTTTCAAGATAAGTCATATATTCATTAGGTATGTGAATACTATGCTTGTTTAGTTTTTTTGAGGTTCTATCCATATAATAATTTACAAGCATGGGTATATCCTTCCTGCGATTCCTTAGGGGTGGCAATTTTATAGGGAGAACATTTAATCTATAAAAAAGGTCCGATCGAAAATTACCCCTTCCAGCCTCCTCCTTTAAATCCTTATTGGCTGCTGCAATAATTCTCACATTAACTGGTATATTCTTTGAACCACCTATTCTATTTATAACCCCTTCCTCTATAACCCTTAGGAGCTTTATCTGCATGTCCATGGGCATTTCTCCTATTTCATCCAAGAAAATAGTGCCCCCGTCAGCCAGTTCAAATTTTCCTGCATTGCCACCCTTTCTTGCCCCAGTAAATGATCCTTCCTCATAGCCAAAAAGCTCCGATTCAATTAGAGTCCTTGGAATAGCTCCACAATTTACTGCAATAAATGGTTCTTCCCTTCTTATACTATAGTTATGGATAGACTGGGCAAATACTTCCTTTCCGGTTCCACTTTCACCTGTAATCAGCACTGTTGATTTACTATCTGCAATTTTTTTAGCATATTCAACTATTTTAATGAACTTTTCATCCCTGCCTATTATCTTATCGAAGGTGTAGATAGCCTGCCCGCTTAATATCTTGCCTGCAAGCTTCCTTCCCTTTACTAGTTCATTGAAAAAATACACAATTTCAATAATTTTCTTCTGGGAGTCATAAACTGGATAGGCTGTTAGGGTAAACTGAAGTTTATTTAGTCTTGCATTTACATATACATCCTCATCAGCAAAGCCCTTATCAACCCTAAGCCTTTCCACTATGTTATCCCAATCCCTTATAAGTTCCCATATTTTCATATGTTCTATTTCATTTTCATTAAACCCGAGCATTTTCGCAGTCTGCTTATTCATGGTTGTAATATTACCTTCTAAATCTGAGGATAAAATTCCTGATGAAATAGAATTAAATAAAGTTTCTATGCGATTTTTTGAAATTTCAAGTGCAGTATTATATTTATTAAGCTCCAGCATATTTTCTATGGCATGTGCAGCAGCAATAACCATTCCTAAGGTATGAGGATGGACATTTTCAGAATAGCTTGTTAAATCTATTATTCCTATAATATTTCCCCCATTATCTCTGATAGGGGCAGCTGAACATGTCCACTTATGATATGCATCAATAAAGTGATCCTCTCCTGATACCTGTACAGGCGCTTTCTCGCTAAGCACCAGACTCATTGCATTTGTGCCGATGTTTTCTTCATCCATATAAGCACCAGGTATCATTTTCAGCTTCCTGGCTTCAGATAATATCCTTTCATCTCCAAATACATCTAGTATACAGCCCTCACCATCGTTTAAGATTGCAAAAAAACTGGACCCTCTTACAAAATCATAAAGGTGGTTTAAAAATGGAGCTGCTATACGTATTAGTTCTTTGTTCTTCTCAAGTCTTTCCTGGAGTTCACTGCCTTCTATTACTCTGGCGCTGTATATATTCTCAGGTTTAATTCCCTTTTCCCTGCATCTTATATGAGAATTTTCAATGAATAAATGCATATTCTCTCCACCTTTTTTGGAATATTAATTTATAAGCAGCCAATCTGTTTCTACATAAATTGTATATATTTTCATGATACTTGACAGGAAGTAAGGTGTCAATAAGTCCCTATATTCCTGCAGTCTTGGCAGTCTTGGGACGCTTACTAAGTGTATTTTAATGTCAGAAACATTACTTTATTATTTTAACTTTTATTTAGGCAAGCTTAATATAAACCATAATAACGGTATTTCACTATATAAATGTGACTTTTTTAACTAATCTACTTTGCTTGTCCACTTTTTCTTCAAAAATATTAAGAATTTTTCATTAATTTTTCAAATTTTTCTAATGAACTCTTCATCATCTTATTCTAATAATTGTTAGACACAGCTTTTCC
>JBEQBT010000034.1:0-19326 GCA_041639705.1 Clostridiaceae bacterium
GTAGATATGGATTTGAGTAAGTGTTTCGATACCTTAGACCATGAAATTATGATGGAAACAGTATCAGAGAAGATAAGTGATGGAAGTGTATTAGACTTGATTAAGAAATTTTTAAAATCAGGTGTAATGCATAGCAATAATTTTAGCAAAACAGAGGTCGGAAGTCCGCAAGGCGGTGTAATTTCCCCATTACTTAGCAATATTTATCTCAATGAATTTGACCAAAAGATGAAGAGTAAAGGGATTAGAATTGTAAGATATGCTGATGATATACTTATCTTTGCAAAAGATAAGCAAACAGCAGGTAATTACAAAGCTTATGCTACAGAAGTGCTTGAGGAAGAATTAAAACTTACAGTTAATAAAGAAAAGACAAAACTCACAAGTGTATATGAGGGAGTCGAATATTTAGGATTTGTTATCTATGAGAAATGGGTAGTAGTCAATCCAAAACGAATCAAAAGATTCAAAGATAAAATCCGTAAAAAGACTGCAAGAGGTACTGGGAGAAAAATGGAAGACATAATAAAAGAACTAAACCCTTTATTAAGAGGGTGGATAAATTACTATAGAGTAGCAAATATTAAAACCCTTTTAAAAGATTTGATGGGATGGATAAGAAGACGATTGCGGATGATTAAAATAAGGCATTGGAAATCATATAAGGCTATGCATAAAGAAATGAGAAAACAAGGAATTAAAGGAAATGGCAAGAAAATGGCAATATACAAGTGGAAAAACTCCAACGTTCATATTGTGCACATGCTACTTCCTAATAAATTATTTGAAGACCTTGGACTTATTGATTTGGCAAAATACGAAGTTGGGTTATTGTCTAACTATTATTAGTTAGAAGAGAAATTTCATGAGCCGTATACGGGAAACATACGTACGGTTCTGTGAGAGCAAAGAAAATAGGACCAATTATCCTATTTTCTAGCTACTCGATTATAACATTATACTATTTATTTTACTTTTATTAGTACAGTATTACTGTATAAAACAAGTCTTAAAATATAGATAAATTAATCTTTTAAATAAAACTTTAATATAGGCAATAAAAAAAATAAGATGATAAAGAGGATGAATGTGTTTTTTTCTATTTTCAATTTTTTTAACAAAATGGCACAAATAATTTAAAATATCATTCACTTTTAAGTCTAGAACATTTGACTTCTTAATATATAATGTTGCATATCAGATTTTACCATCTATATGTTGTTTATTTCCATATTAGTATGATATATCATATTTTGGCAATAATATATTGCTATTTTCCTTTTTTTATACTATTATATTATTAATAAATGCTTCTATCATTTATTAATATCCCTGAAATTAATAGATGTATCCCTTTCTTGCAGGGAAGAAAAGGAAAGAAGCTCTTTTCATCTAAATATCTACATAGAATTTTTCAATCGACTCATTTAGATATTTTTTTCAATCCATTAACTATTCATGAAACTAATGATCTTAATTCATAAAAGATATAATTTACCATTATTTTATAAAAAAGTTATTAATGATAATGGAGGTATCCAATGAAAAACAAAGTTAAAGTATTTTTTATTATGATACTAGTTCTTAGTACAATTAGTATAAATGTATATGCATATGCAATTGTACCCCTTACAGTAAACTTTTCTACTAATCAATACGATCTTAGATTAGCATATAGACAATTGGGGAGTATTAATTATAGTACCGCTGTAAATAATGGAAGAATGGCATGGAACCAAAGTGCTGCAAACATATATGTTATAAGCGCTAGTCCTAATACTGGTGAAAATATTGTTGTTGACAGTGATGACTATGGTAATACAAATTGGGATGGACTTTCTATGCCACCAACTCTTTATCTTTTTAACCCTAATACATCATTTATTAAAATTAATGATAATTACTATAATGATTTTAGCGCTCATGCTGCAGAATTAGTTGCGCATGAAATGGGCCATTCTTTTCGCTTAGATGACGTTAGTGATACTAATGTTTTAATGCTAAACCAAGGGTATAAAGGAAGTGAAAAACCAGAACAGGATGACGTTGATGGCGTAAACTCAAATTATAAATAATAAGGAGAATATGCAATGAATAAGATAATTAAAGTATTGTGTGTAATACTAGTCGGCTCCTTAATAAACTTGTCAATAATAGCTAACAATGAAAATAAGAATCTAGGACATGCTAAAATAAATTATCAACCATTAACTTTAGAAATGCATGTAAAAGATAGTAATTTAATAGTGGTTGCAGATGTTGAAGGAATCGTTGAACAAATTAATATGGATGGGGCTTCATTTAAAATTTCAAAAATTAAAATTGATAAGAGTATAAAAGGATCTGTCGCTAAAGGAGAAGAAATTTTACTTTTACAGACCGATATTGTTGAAGATCCAATTGTTAAGAAGAATGAAAAAGTATTATTATTTCTAGAGAAATACAACGGAAAAATAACTTCATACGATAATACATATGTGTGCAAAGGATTATACCAAGGGCAATATAAAATAAATCAAGATATAGTTAAAAACTCTCTAAATAATAATGGTCTAAAAATTAAATATAATAAACCAGATAATATTAATTTATTCATACGAGAAATTACAAATATTATAAATAAAACCAATATAATAAACTAGATTAACTGAATAAATTTATTAGCACTAGTGGAATGATAGTAGTTGTTTCTATCATTCCACTATTATAATTAATAAGATATTTTATGCATAAGATGTAGGAGAATTTTAGAATTAGGGAAGTGATTTATGTTTAACCTATACAAAACACTTCCAGGTATACCATTATATGATGTATAATGGTATAGGAGCAATATTAAAATTTGGTAAATTAAATAAGGGGGGTTTTATTTTTGGGTAATAAAAAAATAGGAATATTGTTATTTTTAGTAATTTTCATTCTGACTTCTTGCTCGTACAGTTCAATAAAATACAATACAAATGAAGGAAAATTCGCTAAATCGAAATTAGATACTATATCTGTGAATTATACTGCTAAATCAAATAGAGGCTTTTATGCTTCACTTGATTTTGAATTAACAGATGGGAAAGTTGATTGGGAAATTTTAAACCCCAAGGATGAACCAGTTTTTAAGGGGTATGTAATTTATGAAAACGGAAAAGTGTATAGGGAATTAACCTATCCAACAAATTTTTTAGGTGGAAATCTGAATAAAAAAGAAGAAGTAAAGAGTGAAACTGACACGAAAGGAAATATTATAAATATTCCAGATTTCAATTATTTACAATTTGAAGTAGGTAGTCCATCTGGTGAGTACAAACTTAATTTAAAGCCATCAGGTGCGGAAGGAAGTTATAAAATTCAATGGAGTGATAAACTTCCACGAAAATAATACTATACTTCGATTTAAAAAAAATGATATATTAAACTATGTTAATGTTCTTTGTTAAAACTAAATTTCAATTTAGAGTATAATAATCTATAGACATGTCAACACTTCTAAAGAGGTGATAGCATGTCTTCTTCATTTAGGCTAAATTTTAAAGAATACTTAAAAATAACCCTGTTGCAATTAATATTAACAGTTTTATTATACAAACCTATAAGCGATGCTCTTCTTGTATTTATAATTATGTTTTATAAATTTGTTCCGGAAAACTCAATATTCCTTTTTGCTATAGTGGCTATAATTATTCTGTACGCCCCCATTTGTGTATGGGGCCAGTTCTGAACGATTTTATCCAAAGAATAATTCCATCTAACCTTGGGTATTATATCAACTAATCTACCTTAGAGGAGTTGATATTATGCCTAGAAATAATCGTATCAAACACTTTACCTTTATTTATCATGTAATGGTTAGGAGTATAAGTGAGGTACCCCTGTTTAAGGATGATGATGATAAGGATAAGTATCTGTTTTACATTCAGAAGTATCAAAAGGAATTTGGTTTCAAGATATATGCATACTGCCTTATGACGACCCATGGATACTTCATAATAGATGCAAACGGGTCTGATATATCAAAGGTTATGCATGATATAAATCAGTGCTATGCTCAATACTATAATTACAAGCACAAACGTCATGGACATTTATTTCAGGATAGATTTAAAAGCAAGGTTGTTGATAGCGAGAGTTATCTATTTAGCCTATCTGCATATATTCACAATAATCCTACTGATATCGAGGGCTATGAAACATGCCCTGAGAAGTTTAAATATTCGACTCTCGGTATGTATCTTGGACTAAACCATGATGAATATGGAATAGCAGATGAATCCTTCATAATGGGATTTTTCAGTGGAAATGTTAAGAGGGCTAGAGAATACTATTATAAGTTTGTAATGGTATGTGATGATGTAAACAAGAAAGCACATTATTATTTCAAGGATGAAAAAAGTCAATATAGAAGTGAAAGAACAGTACTTGAAAGAAACTTTAAACCTGATGAGGTAATGGATTTTATAGTCAATTATACACATATAGATAAAAAATTACTCAAGTGGAAATACAAAAGAGAAGGGAAGGAAAGTAGAGCTCTATGTATATTTCTCATTAGATATTATTGTGATTTTACATATAGACAAATATGCAGTGTAATTGGAAGATTAACTCTGACCAGGGTATCGAAATTGTCTGAGATAGGCCTTGGACTGATAGAAAAGGATGAGCATTATAAAAATATAATGGAAGACTTTCTTAAGGCCGAGACAGCATAATTTATAAAAATTCAGTGGAATCTACTTGAAATAAAAAATTGTAAAAGCTAAATATTAACCAAATTAAAGAAGTGGACAAGCATTTAGAAAAAAGTTGAAAAAAGCATTAACTGGTGGTTATTTTATAAAATAGAAGGATGATTACCAGTTATTTTTGTTTGGAAAAATGAAAAAGACTGTTTTCTTTGAATAAAAAAGCTGTGAACTGGTCCCTATTCTCTTTTATTATTCTATAGACAGTAAATTATTATTTATCTCAAGAAACTCCCTATGATGTAAGTAAAGTTGATTATTTTCCTTGCTGATGTTTATTATTCATTTATTTGTCAATAATTATATAGTATGGTAAGGAGGTGCTTTTGTGCTTAGCAAAGTAAATTCAATATCTTTAATAGGTATAGAGGGATTTGTTGTTAATATTGAAGTGGATATTCAAAATGGATTGCCTACATTTAATATGGTAGGACTTCCTGATATGATAATTAAGGAATCAAAGGAAAGGGTAAGGGCTGCGATAAAAAATAGTGGTTATGAATTTCCTTTAGGTAAAATAACAGTTAATTTTGCACCTGCAGATCTCAAAAAAGAAGGACCACATTTTGATTTAGCTGTTGCGGTTGGAATACTTTTAAGCAATAACGGCATGGACATATTTGATACTAGAGAGTGTATATTCATTGGGGAACTATCCTTAAACGGTGAAGTGAGAGGGGTAAAGGGAATACTGCCAATGGTTTTAGAAGCTAAAAAAAGTAATTATAAAAGAGTATTTATACCAGAAGAAAATAAGAATGAATTGGCTTATGTTAAGGACATTGAGATATTACCCCTATCTACATTAAATGAATTAGTTGAATATATTAATGGAGATATTCTTTTGGATAAATTAGAATTTTTAGATAGCTCCATTCGTAAAAGAGCTAAGTATGACATGGATTTTAGTGAAGTTAAGGGACAAAAGCTTGCTAAAAGAGCAATTGAAGTTGCCTCTAGTGGAGGACATAATATAATTATGATAGGCCCTCCAGGGGGAGGGAAAACAATGCTCTCCCAAAGGATACCTACTATACTTCCTTTCTTAGATTACAATCAGTCAATTGAAGTTACGAGAATATATAGTGTATCTGGAATGCTGAAAGAAAGAGGACAAATTGTACTAGAAACACCCTTCAGAAATCCACATCATTCAGCATCAACTGTTTCAATAATAGGTGGGGGGAGTAATCCTATGCCCGGTGAAGTGTCCCTAGCTCACAATGGGGTGTTATTTCTAGATGAGTTACCTGAATTTCGAAGAGATGCACTTGAAGCTCTTAGGCAGCCAATGGAGGATGGAAAGGTTAGTATTTCAAGAGCAAAGGGTAAATATACTTTTCCCGCACGATTTATGCTTGTGGCAAGTATGAACCCATGTCCATGTGGATTTTATGGGTATCAGCTTAAAAAATGTAAATGCTCTGAAATACAAATACGAAGTTATTTAAACAGAGTATCTGGACCTCTATTAGACAGGATAGATATCCATGTTTCTGTGGAACCTGTACAATTTGATGAAATAAACAATAATATTAATGAAGAAAATTCTGAGAGTATAAGATTAAGGGTGGAGAAAGCAAGGATAGTTCAGCAGGAAAGGTTTAAAGGAGAAGGAATTCAAAATAATGCTCAGATGAAAACAAAGCACTTAAAAAAATATTGTGCTCTTGATAGCAAGGGAGAAGTCTTACTAAAGATAGCTTTCAAATCTATGGCGCTAAGTACTAGAGCATATAGTAAAATACTTAAAATATCTAGAACAATTGCTGATATGGATGAGTCAATAAATATCATGGAAAAGCATATTGCAGAAGCACTACAGTATAGAATTTTAGATAGAAAGTACTGGGGATAATAAAAAAGTAGCAGGAAATATTAATTTCTACTACTTTTTTGTGAAATATGTTTTACAATGCAAAATTAAAATAATATTCATTGATTTTTCATAAATGATTTTATCATATGTTATAAGATATAATCATTCCTGTATAAAAAATAATTGTTTTACAATTACTATTAATAAACATGTATTAAATATAAACTAAGCTGCGGGGTGAGACATTATGAATAAACTTATTAACATTATATTTATTATGATATTTTTTTCTTTAACCTCGTGTTCATTAATATATGAACAACAAAAGCAAAACAACGGAAACCAACAGATTATCAAAGAGGTTTATAAGAATGGAATATATACTGAGGAAGGAGATAAGTGGAAATATGGAAATGAGAATGCTACTGTGATTATAAGCAATGGGAGAATAACTGGAATTACTTTAAGAAAGTTGGATAAGATAGGTAAAGAAGTAAACTATGAAAAATGGATTGGAATAAAAATTAATGGAAGTATAAACCCAAATCTTAATAAATACAGAATTGACATTGCACAGAAGATGTTAGAAAAACAAACATATGAGGTAGAATCCATTTCTGGGGCAACAGTAAGCTCTGAAAATTGGAAGCGAGCAGTTCATAGAGCACTGGATAAGGCAAGTAGATGATTTCTAAGTAGGATAAACAATTGTTTTCCTGCTTATTTTTATTCAATGATAAATTTCTATTATTCTTATGATATGTGATATTATCATAATTGATAAGATGTAATTTTTTTTACTTGTTTCATCAATTCATACTACATATTAAAAAATAAAATATTTTATATGAATAAAATATACATTTTATGACTAAAATCATACATAAATATTATAGTTTTATTTAGTTGGAGGATTATTTATGGATGATTTAAAAATAAAAATATGGTTTGCAGGTTTACCTATTAGAAATTCTGAAAAAATATCAATTTTGCAAAATAATATATCCTTAAAAGATTTTTGGAGTTGTAAAAAAAATAATTATATTAATTTAGGTGTAGATATAATAGAAGCAGATGAAATAGAAAAGTCGAAAAATAATAGTAATAATATTGAAATATGTGAATACTTAGTAAACGAGAAAATTAAATTTATATTATACAACGAATTAGATTATCCGGAATCACTTAAAAACATTTATAGTCCACCAATTGGTATTTTTACAAAGGGAAATCTGCCTGATTTTAATAACTCAATTGCAATTATTGGTGCAAGAAAAGCTTCTGATTATGGTAAAACAGCTGCATATAAATTAGCATATGAATTAGCAAGCAGTGGAATAGTAGTAGTTAGTGGAATGGCAAGGGGAATAGATAGCTGCAGTCATAAAGGGACAATAGATGGTAATGGTATTACTGTTGCAGTTATGGGAAGTGGATTTAAAAATATTTACCCAAAGGAAAATACCAATCTTGTAGATGAAATAATTAAAAAAGGTTGTGTAGTAACTGAATACATGCCTGATATGTTGCCTTTAGCATGTAATTTTCCTGAAAGAAATAGAATCATTAGTGGATTGGCAAAATACTTACTGGTAATTGAAGCAGGTGAAAAAAGTGGAACTTTAATTACCGTAAGTTGTGCATTAGAACAAGGGAAAGATGTTTTTGCAGTACCTGGCAACATTTTTAGCTATGGAAGCTATGGAACTAATAAATTAATACAGGATGGAGCAAAACCAATTACATGTGTTCAAGATATACTAGAAGAATTTAATCTTAATTATGAAAAAAAATCAATTAAAACTCTTGATGAATATGAAGATGCAATACTTACCTTGTTAAAGATAGGTGGTATGAAGATAGAACAAATACTTGGAAACTCAAACTTGAATTCAGAAATAGTTTTAACAACTTTAAGTAAATTAGAATGTCGAGGAATTATAAAAAGAGTATACGGAAACTATTATATGCTATACTAAACTTGATTTTATTTTTGTATTTGTTATAATACTTTATTGTATAACAAAAATTTTACCGGAGGTGTTATGATGGCTAAGTCCCTTGTAATAGTTGAATCGCCTGCAAAGGCAAAAACAGTGGGTAAATTCTTGGGGAAGAATTATAAAGTTGAAGCTTCCATGGGACATGTCAGGGACTTACCCAAAAGCCAGAAAGGTGTAGATACTGATAATAATTATGAACCTAAATATATAACGATAAGAGGAAAAGGAAAACTCATTGATACATTAAAAAAAGAAGCTAGAAAAGCAGACAAAATATATCTTGCTACTGACCCTGATAGAGAAGGGGAAGCAATATCCTGGCATTTAGCTACAATACTAGGAATAAACGAGAAGGATAAATGCAGAATAGAATTTCATGAAATAACAAAGGATGCTATTAAAGGTGCAATAAAAAATAGTAGAGCAATAAACATGGGATTGGTTAATGCACAGCAGGCAAGAAGAATTTTAGATAGATTAGTTGGATATGAAATTAGTCCTATTTTATGGAGGAAAATAAAGTGGGGATTAAGTGCTGGTAGAGTTCAATCAGTAGCAGTTAGATTAATAGTTGATAGAGAAAATGAGATAAGGAACTTTATTCCAAAGGAGTATTGGTCTTTGATTGCAAAATTCAAAGTAGGAAATAAAATTTTTGAAGCAAAGCTTCATTCACAAAATGGTGAAAAAATAAACCTGGAAAATCAAGAACAGGTGGATGCAGTATTAAATAATATTAGTAATGCTGATTATTTTGTATCAGATATAAAAAAACAAGAAAAGCGAAGAAATCCATCACCACCTTTTATCACCAGTACACTCCAACAGGAGGGGTACAAAAGATTAAATTTCACTGCCAAGAAAACTATGTCTATTGCACAACAATTATATGAAGGTATTGATATAAAATCAGAAGGAACTGTTGGGTTAATTACATATATGAGAACTGACTCAGTAAGAATTTCTGAGGAAGCACAAAAAAATACTGAGATGTATATAGAAAATAAATATGGAAAAGAATTTCTTCCTGAGGTTAGAAGAGTATTTAAGTCAAAGAACAACATTCAAGATGCACATGAAGCAATACGTCCTTCATCAGTAGAAAGAAGTCCAGAAGAAATAAAAAATTCTTTAAGCAACGACCAATATAAACTATACAAGTTAATATGGTCAAGATTTGTGGCAAGCCAAATGGCAGCTGCTATTTTTGATACAACAACAGTTGATATAAGTGTAAATGAATATATTTTTAAGGCAAATGGAAGTAATTTAAAATTTCCAGGGTTTACAAAGCTTTATAGTATGGAAGAGGAAGATAAAGAGAACACAAGCATACCAGATATTAATTTAAAACAAAAATTAGCACTTAAGGAAACAGAGCCTAAGCAGCACTTTACACAACCACCTGCTAGATATACTGAAGCAACAATTGTAAAAGCATTAGAGGAAAATGGAATAGGTAGGCCTAGTACATATGCTCCAATCATTAGTACAATAGTAGACAGAGGATATGTTGTTAGGGAGAAGAAAACTTTTTTACCTACAGAGTTAGGAGAGGTTGTTACTGAGCTTTTAATAGAATATTTTAGTAGTATTGTTGATGTAGAATTTACTGCAGATATGGAAAAGAAACTAGATGAAGTAGAAGAAGGAAATGAAAACTGGAAAGATATTATTGATGAATTTTATAAACCCCTTAATGCATCGATTAAAATAGCAGAAGATAATATTAGTAAAATTACTATTGAGGAAGAAGTCGAAGTATCAGATATTCTTTGTGATAAGTGTGGTAAAAACATGGTAATAAAAAAGGGTAGATACGGTAAATTTCTTGCGTGTCCTGGGTATCCAGATTGTAAAAATACAAAGGCAATAGTTGAGGAATTGAATATAGCTTGCCCAAAATGTAATGGAAAGGTTATAGTGAGAAGGACAAAGAAAGGTAGGATTTTTTATGGGTGCAGTAATTATCCTGAGTGTAACTTTGTGAGTTGGGATAAACCTACTGAAGAAAAGTGCCCCGAGTGTGGTGCTACTTTAGTTGAAAAAACAACTAAGAGTAAAAAACAGCTTAAATGCATTAATGATCAATGTAACTATTCTAGAGAGGAACAATAAATAATATTTTGTGCTATAATGTAGTTATGTAGCATAAAATATTTAATTTCATTGAATAATATTTCCATCTATGTTACATTCAATATAATGTGTGAATAATTGATTATGCAAGTTTAGATAATAATTTGACAATATATATACAAATTTAGAAAGGGGATGAGTTCATGATAACCCTGTTAGAAAAGACAAGAATGTTGAACCGTATTATTCAAAAATCCGCTACTGAACTAGTAGTTTTTACTGATATTTGTGATATACTCAGTGAAGTACTAAACTGTAATGTTTATATCGTTAGCAGGAAAGGAAAAATTTTAGGATATAGTTTATTCAGCAGTTTTGAATGTCAAATACTTAAAGAGAAAGTGTTAAAGGAAAACAAGTTTCCTGAAAATTATAATAATGATCTATTAAGGATATCAGAGACGAGATCAAACTTAAAATCAAATGGTTTATGTGTATTTGATGGAGAAACAAATTGTTTACATGAAAATAAGTTTACTACAATAGTACCAATTATAGGCAACAGAGAAAGGTTAGGGACTTTATCAATTTCTAGATATGGTTCTGAGTTTAATGATGATGACCTCGTACTTGCTGAATATAGTGCAGCAATAGTTGGTATGGAAATATTAAGATCTAAACAAGAAGAAATAGAAGAAGAGGTTAGGAAAAAAGCTGTAGTTCAACTTGCAATTGGGACTTTATCCTATTCAGAGCTTGAAGCAGTTGAACATATTTTTGAGGAACTTGATGGTAATGAAGGATTGCTTATAGCAAGTAAAATTGCTGATAAAGTTGGAATTACAAGATCAGTAATTGTAAATGCTCTAAGAAAATTTGAAAGTGCTGGGGTAATTGAATCTAGATCATTAGGAATGAAGGGTACTCATATTAAAATTTTAAATGACAAGCTGTTAGATGAATTAAAAAGATTCAAGAGCTAATATAAGCTCTTGAATCTTTTTAACAATGATAATTTGGTAAAAAAGCATGATATTATAATTATAAAAAAGGTTATAAAAAAATGATATGATTATTGCGCTTACAATATATCTGTGATATACTACATAAGGTAAATAATACACACGTCATATATTTCATAAAGTGGTGCCTGTAAGGTCTTTTATGAAGCTAAGTATGGCGGAGGAAAAAACCAGGAGGTGTTTTATGTCAGTAATATCAATGAAACAATTACTTGAAGCAGGTGTTCACTTTGGACACCAAACAAGAAGATGGAACCCTAAAATGGCTCCATACATTTTTACAGAGAGAAATGGTATCTACATTATTGATCTTCAAAAAACAGTAAAGAAGATGGAAGAAGCATACAATTTCGTTAAGAGTGCTTCTGCAGAAGGAAAAGAAATACTATTTGTAGGTACAAAAAAACAAGCTCAAGATTCAGTAAAAGAAGAAGCCATAAGAAGTAACATGCACTTTGTATGTGAACGTTGGTTAGGCGGAATGTTAACTAACTTTAACACCATAAGAACAAGAATTAAAAGACTTACAGATTTAGAAAAAATGGAGGAAGATGGAACTTTCTCTTTACTTCCTAAAAAAGAAGTAATAAAATTAAAGCACGAAATGGAAAAACTTGAAAAGAACCTTGGTGGTATAAAAAATATGACTAAAATACCAGATATGCTTTTCGTAGTAGATCCAAGAAAAGAAAAAAATGCTATATTGGAAGCAAAAATTTTAGGAATACCTGTTGTAGGAATTGTTGATACTAATTGTGACCCAGAAGAAGTAGATTATGTAATACCAGGTAATGATGATGCAATTAGAGCAGTAAAACTTATTTCATCAAAAATAGCTGATGCTATTATTGAGGGAAGACAAGGCGAACAGCTGGCTGAATAATTTTAAAGTAAGGTAAGGGGAAAGGGATTTCTAGCCCTTACCTTAATATTTTTATAGGGAGGAATTTGTATGGTAATCACTGCTAAAATGGTTGCTGAGTTAAGAGAAAGAACCGGATCAGGAATGATGGATTGTAAAAAAGCATTAACTCAGACAGATGGTGACATAGAAAAGGCAATTGAAGTTTTAAGAGAAAAAGGTCTTGCAGCTGCTGCAAAAAAAGCAGGAAGAATCGCTGCTGAAGGTCTTGTAGCAACTTATGTTGTTGAAGACAATAGTGTTGGGGCAATTGTTGAGTTTAATTGTGAAACAGATTTTGTTGCTCAAAACAAGGATTTTATTGAAATGTCTAAGAACTTAGCAAAGCAAGTAGCACTTTCAAATTTCAGTAATTTAGAAGAGCTTTTAAATGATAAATACATAGAAAACAATACAGTTACAGTTAAAGAAGCAATTACAGCACTTATAGCTAAGCTTGGTGAAAACTTGCATTTAAGAAGATTTAATAAGCTTGTAGCAACTAATGGAGTTGTTCAAGGTTATATTCACGGTGGTGGAAGAATAGGTGTTATAGTTAATGTAGAAGGTGGTACTTCCGAAGGTATTAAGGAAGTTGCAAAGGAGCTTACACTTCAAATAGCTGCTACTAATCCTTTATTCATTAGGAAAGAGGATGTTACAACTGATTCATTGGATAAGGAAAAGGAAATATATAGACAGCAGGCAATAAATGAAGGAAAACCAGAAAAAATTGTAGAAAAAATGGTTGAAGGAAGAGTTCAAAAATATTATAAGGAAATTTGCTTGATTGAACAACTTTGGATTAGAGATCAAGATTTTACTATTAGAAAATTCATTGAGAATAAGTCAAAAGAACTTGGAACTGAAATAAAAGTTAATAAATTTGTTAGATATGAAAAAGGTGAAGGTATAGAAAAGAAGGAAGAAAACTTTGCTGAAGAAGTAATGAAGCAAACAAGATGCTAATTTAAAAGAGAACACATACCGTGTTCTCTTTTTTTAAGAGTCATGAGTATTTCAATTTTATAATATTTTTGGTAAAATTGAAATAATAGAACTAATTGAAGAAGGAATAACCTTTTTAATGTAGAATAATTTTTGGAGGTATAAAAATGATTACTCCTAAATATAAAAGAATAATGTTAAAACTTAGTGGTGAGTCACTTGCTGGAAATAATGGTTATGGAATTGATTTTGAGGTAGTATCTAGAATAACAAATGAAATTAAAGAAGTAGTAGACATGGGAGTAGAAGTTAGCATAGTAGTTGGAGCAGGAAACATTTGGAGAGGCAGAAATGGAGGTGGAATGGACCGGACTACAGCTGATTATATGGGTATGCTTGCAACATGCATAAATGCAATGGCTCTTCAAGATTCACTTGAAAGCATTGGAGTATTAACAAGAGTTCAAACAGCAATTGAAATGAAACAGATTGCAGAACCATATATAAGAAGAAAGGCAATGAGGCATCTTGAGAAAGGCAGAGTAGTAATTTTCGCAGCAGGAACAGGTAACCCTTATTTTTCAACTGATACTGCAGCTGCACTAAGAGGTATGGAAATCGAGGCTGAAGTTATATTATTAGCTAAAAATATAGATGGTGTATATGATTGTGATCCTAGAACAAACAAAGATGCAAAAAAATATGATAAATTAACTTTTTATGAGGTGCTGGAAAAGGATCTAAAGGTAATGGATTCAACAGCTACTTCTCTCTGTAAGGATAATGGTATATCCATTATCGTATTTCCCTTAGACACACCTGGAAACATTAAAAGGGTTGTGTTAGGTGAAAATATTGGAACAATTGTAGAAAAATAAAATTAGGGAGGTAACTCATATGATTAAAGAACTAATTAATGCATCGGATGAAAAAATGAAAAAATCTATTGAATTGCTGAAGAAGGAGCTTCAGAGCTTAAAGGCAGGAAGAGCAAATCCTTCAATACTTGATAAACTTACAGTGGATTACTATGGGACTCCAACACACATTTCACAACTTGCAACAATTTCTGCCCCAGAATCAAGAACACTTGTAATTCAACCATGGGATAAGAAGGCAATTAAGGATATTGAAAAGGCTATCCAAAAATCAGACCTAGGTATGAATCCAAATAATGATGGACAGGTAATAAGACTTTCTGTACCAGAGCTTACTGAGGAAACAAGAAGAAACTTATTTAAGGTTGTAAAAAAGCATGGAGAAGAAAGTAAAGTTGCTGTAAGATCAATTAGAAGAGATGCAAATGAGAAGCTTAAATCATTAAAAAAAGATGGTAGCCACTCAGAGGATGATGTTAAAAAAACAGAGGATGAAATTCAAAAAATAACAGATAATTTTATTAAGGAAATTGACAGGATAGTAGAAACTAAAGAAAAGGAGATAATGTCTGTATAACATGGATATAGAAAAATATATAGGCTTTAAATTTGAAACCATAAAACCACAATTAGATAAAAATAATATTGACTATAATCTGGTAGAAGTATGGGATACTAAAAAAACTAAAATGGGCAATGATTTAAGAATTATAAAAGTTGCTAATAGTAATAAGCTAACTATATATGTATCCTATTTTTAACCCCTCGCAATAAGAGGGGATTTTTTAAATATCCTGGAGGAATTATATGTTTTTTAGAAATAAATCTATCCCTACAGATAAGGATATGTTAGATAAAATTGATAAAGAAAAAATACCAAAGCATGTGGCAATAATAATGGATGGAAATGGTAGATGGGCTAAAAAAAGAGGATTGCCTAGAGCAATAGGCCATAGAGCAGGAGTTGAAACAATTAGAGAAATTGTAAAGGCTTCATCTAATTTAGGTATTAAATATCTTACTTTATATGCTTTTTCAACAGAAAATTGGAAAAGACCAAAAGATGAAGTGAACACATTAATGACATTGCTTTTAGAATTTTTAAGAAAAGAAATAGATGAACTTCACAAAAATAGTGTTGTAGTTAGGGCAATTGGGGATATATCACAGCTGCCTAGACAGTGTATAGATGAATTGAATAGAGCTTATACATTAACAAAAGCTAATAAAGGCTTATGCTTAAATCTTGCTTTGAATTATGGTGGTAGAGATGAGATAATGAAAGCAGTAATTAGCATTGCAAGTGATGCGAAAAGAGGAAATATTAAGATTGAAGATATTAATGAAAAATTAATATCAGATAATTTATATACAAAAGGTATACCTGATCCTGATTTGTTAATAAGACCTAGTGGAGAATATAGGATAAGTAATTACCTATTGTGGCAAATAGCATATGCTGAATTTTGGTTTTCAGATATTTATTGGCCTGATTTTAAACCGGTTAATTTATATAATGCTATATATGATTATCAAAAAAGGACAAGAAGATTTGGAGGAGTATAGCAAGAATAGGAGAAAAAAATGTTGGATGATAAAATTAAAAGAGTTATTAGTGCAGTAGTAATAGTTTTATTAATACTTATTTTCATCATAATGGGAGGAGCAATTTTTAAAGCTGGTATTTTGGGGATTATTGCAATTACTCTATATGAATATATCAAAGTATATAAAAAAACAAATAATAAAGTAATTACAAGTGTAATAATATTTGGTTATATAATTAATATATTCATAATTTTTTTCAATAAAACAGAGCTTTTGCTTCCTATGATATATTTGATTGTATTATTAAGTATGTCTATACCAGTATTTATTAAAACCTATAATGTTATTTCATCTGCTATTACTATAGTTGGATATATATACATAATTAATTTTTTTACTTTGTTAGCATTTATAAGAGAATGGGAAAATGGAAGCAGCTTGATTTTGCTTGTTTTTATTATTGCATGGTTTTCAGATACTTTTGCCTATTATATTGGACGTTATTTGGGCAAAAGAAAATTATGTCCTGAAGTAAGCCCTAAAAAAACTGTTGCAGGATTTATAGGAGGAATGATCGGAAGTTGTACAGGAGTATTCCTTTGGGCAAGCTTCATAGTCAAATTAGAACAGGCATGGTATCAACTTATTTTATTTGGAATAATCGCAGGTATAATATCTCAGATAGGAGATTTAGTCGCTTCCTTAATAAAGCGATACATTGGCGTAAAAGATTATGGTAATATAATTCCAGGACATGGTGGAATACTTGACAGGTTTGATAGCATACTTTTTGCAACTCCGATAGTATACTATTATATAAAACTTTTTTTAGGATGGTAATATGTATAAAAAGAATTTGGCTATGCTTAAGATAATAACTATATTGATTTTAATAGTGATATTACTTAAGTTGAGCCTTGTTTTTTTGTGGCCATTTATTATTTCTATAATATTGGTATTAGTATTGGAACCTTTTGTTAAGGTATTTAAAAATATAGGGTTATCTAGAAGGGTAAGTGTTTTTTTAGGATTTATAATAATGGTAATTACATTAGTAATATTTTTTTACTACATTGGAAGCTATGTATATGATCAGGTTGTTACTTTTATAAATACCCTTCCAGATATAGTTGTTATTTTGTCAAATAAATTTCAATTTTTAAATTTTGACAATATAAATTTTTCGAATATAATAAATGCTTTAGAAAATATAATACCTTCATACAAAGAAAGAATTATTGGTACAGTTATAAATACCATAAATGGTTTCATTTATACATTACTAATTTTATTAACCACTATATTTGTCAGCTTGGATTTAGATAAAATATATGGATTAATGAAAAAATATATACCCTATAATTATTTCCATATTATTTATAATGTAGTTAAAAGCAATGTTGCAATGATAAATATTGAATTTAAATTAGTGTTTATTACAACAATAGAAACAATAATAGGTTTATATATACTTGGTATTCCAAGCCCTTTAACTATAGGTTTAATTTGTGGTATACTTGATATAATGCCTGTAATAGGTACGGCATTAATATTTATTCCTATGATTGTATATGAAATATCAATAAATAATATTTTTACGACTCTGGGTTTAATCCTATTGTTTATACTTTTATCAGTATCTAGAAAAGTTATGGAAGTTAAAATGATGGGTAACAATTTACATATACATCCTGCAGTAGCAATTCTATCACTTTATATTGGAATTACTATTTATGGGGCTTGGGGAGTAATTATTGGTCCATTTGTCATTATACTTATTAAAGAAATAATTAGTGCATTTTGTATTCAAAGGAAGGTATGATTAAATGAAAAATATATGCATCTTAGGATCTACTGGGTCCATTGGCACACAAGCACTTGATATAATAAGGAGTAAAAAATCAGAGTATAGGCTTATTGCCATATCTGGTAATTTAAATATTGATTTGCTATATGCACAAGCAGTAGAGTTCAGACCTAATTATGTTGCAGTTATGGATAGTAGAGTATACGGTATATTAAGTGAAAAACTGAAAAATTATGGTATAACAGTTTTAAAAGGCATTGAAGGGTTAAAATATATTAGCACACTAGATGATGTTGATATTGTATTAACTTCTGTTGTTGGTATGATAGGTTTAACACCAACAATTGCAGCTATACAAGCAGGGAAAATAATTGCTTTAGCAAATAAGGAAACTTTAGTTGTTGGTGGAGAGTTAATAACTGACCAATTAAAAAAGTCAAAGTCAACTATTATACCCGTTGATAGTGAACATAGTGCAATACTTCAATGTATGAATGGAGAAGATCCTAAATCAATTAATAGAATTATTCTAACTGCATCAGGTGGTCCTTTTAGAGGGAAAAGTAAATCTCAATTAATTGATGTAACACCGGACCAGGCAATTAAGCATCCGAAATGGAATATGGGTAAAAAAATATCCATAGATTCTGCTACATTAATGAATAAGGCATTAGAAGTGATTGAAGCACATTGGCTTTTCAATGTTAAATATGAAAATATTGAAGTTGTAGTACATCCACAAAGTATAATACATTCTATGGTGGAGTATATTGATGGCTCAATTATAGCCCAGATGAGTAATACGGATATGAAACATCCTATTCAGTATGCATTTGACTATCCAAATCGTCATTCAACAGTTGTTGGATATTTGGATTTGATTGAAAAGGGAAACATTACATTTGAAAGACCTGACACTGAAACATTTGAATGTCTTAATTTTGGTTATACTGCAGGAAAAATAGGTGGCACAATGCCAACTGTAATGAATGCTGCTAACGAAGAAGCAGTTAAACAATTTCTAAATGGTAAAATACGATTTTTAGATATTGCAGATATAATTAGAGAATCAATGGAAACACATACTGTAGATTATGAACTTACGATTGAAAAAATTATTAATTTAGAAATTCAGGTAAGAGAAAATGTTAATAAAATGATAAAATAGGATGGTGGTAAAATTGCAGACAATACTAAATGGTCTTCAAACTGCATTAGCAGTTATATTTGTATTTGGATTGCTAATTGCAAGTCATGAGCTTGGGCATTTCGTTGTAGCAAAGATGTCAAAGGTAACTGTGTTGGAATTTGCATTAGGAATGGGACCTAAAATATTTGGCTTTAAACATGGAGAAACTAATTATACGTTGAGACTATTGCCTATAGGTGGATATTGCAAAATGCTTGGGGAGGATGAAGATTCCAAAGACCCAAAAGCTTTATGTAATATCAATCCATGGAAAAGAATTCTCATAAGCCTTGCAGGTGCATTTATGAACTTTGTATTAGCAATTGTGCTATTTACCATTGTTTTGTATAATTTAGGAACTCCTGCAAAGGAACCTATAATAGGAGATGTTATAGC
>JBEQBT010000035.1:0-19258 GCA_041639705.1 Clostridiaceae bacterium
ATAATCTGCTGCCCTGTCTTTTGATCAAGAGCTCCTGTAGGCTCATCTGCCAATAAAATTGTTGGCTCTGTTACAACGCTCCTGGCAATTGCAACACGCTGCATTTGGCCACCTGAAAGCTGGTTGGGATAGTTTCTCATTTTATCTTTAAGTCCAACTCTCTCAAGCATTGCAGTTGCTATTTGTTTACGCTCATGTGCTGAAACACCAGCATATATAAGTGGTAGTTCCACATTTTCCAGGGTATTAAGCCTAGGTAGCAGCTGGAAGGATTGAAATACAAAGCCAATAGCACGATTTCTAATCCTTGCAAGTTCCTTTTCATCTAAATCCTCTACATCCTCACCACTTAATACATATTTACCACTTGTCGGCACATCTAGGCACCCTATAATGTTCATAAGTGTTGATTTACCAGAACCAGATGGACCGAGTATGGATATAAACTCCCCCACATTTATTTTAAGATTGACATTGTTAAGCACAATCTGCTCCTCACCACCAAGATAGTAGCACTTAACTATGTTCTGCATATTTAGGATTTCCTTCATTGACCGTTACCTCCAGTAGTACTAGTGTTACTATTATCAATGTTTCCTCTTCCCATGCCTCCTGGTCCAAAACTTGTTCCACTTTCCTTATTAGCCACTAATATAGTATCACTTATTGCAGCGCCACTCTTAACCTCAACAGTTACACCATCATTAATACCTGTTGTAATTTCCTTTTTTGTTGCATTACCTTTTTCATCTTTAATAAATACATATGGCTTGTTATTATCATCAAAACTAATTGACGACATTGGAAGGGTTACAATGCCCTTAACACTTTGGTTTAACACCTTAGCCTCTGCAGACATCCCTACCTTTACTGACTCATCCTTCTCAAGAGAAATTATTGCAGTAAAAAATGTTACACCATTTAAATAAGTTCCCTCCTTTGAGATTTCAACAATTTTCCCGGTCACATTCTTTGAAATTGCATGAATGGTTACAGCTGCTTCCTTATCCTTTTCGATGGCTTTCAGGTCATACTCATCAACCTGTACCTTTAGCTGCAGACTAGAATAATCTACTATATCCATTAACTTTCCACCTGACATCACCTGGGCATTTTCCTCAACATAGATATTTGAAATCTCCCCATCAATCTTTGACTTTATTTTTTCACCAGTTGAAGTTTCTAAAAGCACATCGTCCTTCTTAACTGTTTGTCCAACCTCAACCTTTATATTTTTAACCTGCATAATTCTATCTGCTAATACTGATTGTTTGTTTTTTGCCTCAACACTACCGGAAAAGCTGTAGTATGTTGTAATATCGCCCTTAGTCGGGATTATCTCTGTATAGTTTGAGTTACTTGTTTTAAATAATCTTGGTATTAGGAGAACCCCAACCAGAATTACAATTATTGCACCAGTAACTATCTTTTTTTTCGATTTCTTCTTTGTTTTGACACTCATCTTGATTACCTCCTAAATTGTAATGAGTTGATTATAAAACTTGTATATGAACTCAATATGAACTTATATTTTATTTTAAGATTTACATAGAGTGCTGCACAGTATAGCATTATAGGCCAAATGAATGGCAGGAGTAATTTTAAGGATGCCAAGCATGTTTCAACACAGATTGTTGTTTTTGCCTTTTTGATTGGATGTATTACAGCTCCGTTACTTTATTTATTAGCCTTTCCTGTATCCAGTGGAGTCACCCTCAAATATCCAATAATGTATTTTTATATATTGCTTTAAATTCACCTGTTTTGCCTTTTTCACAAAAGGATCTTAGGAGAAACGATCAATAAAGGCGCACAATGCTTAAAACACTTATAAAATGCCACATCCACCTTTGAAGGTTTTTCAAAACCTTCAAAGGTGGATGTGGCATTTTATATTTTATTTGCTTTTCTTATTATTTTTTCCTAAAATAATTGTTTTGATGTGGTTTCTCTCCAGATGTTTTCTTTTTAACGTCCTTATTTTTCACTTCAATTGAAGTGCCTTTTGACTTATTTGAATTACCAATAGGATAAGGATGATCCTTAATCATTGGTATTGCTTTTGATATAGTCTTTTCAATAGCTTTGAGATATTCTCTTTCTTCCTCGTCACAAAAGGAAAGTGCAACTCCTCCTGCTCCAGCCCTTCCAGTACGTCCAATTCTATGAACATAGGTTTCGGGCACTTCCGGCAAATCAAAGTTTATTACAAGAGGTAATTCTTCTATGTCAATACCCCTTGCGGCTATATCAGTTGCTACTAAGACTCTTATTTTCTTTTCCTTAAAATTACTTAAAGCAAGCTGTCTTGCATTCTGTGATTTATTTCCATGAATAGCTTGTGTCTCTATTCCAGCTTTAACAAGTTCCTCTGTTATTTTATTTGCACCATGTTTTGTTCGAGAAAATACAAGTACAGAATCAACAGATTTATTCTTTAGCAGGTGGATAAGCAAAGCTCTCTTGTTTCTTTTTTCAACTAAATACACTGATTGCCTAATTGTATCAATAGTGGATGAAACAGGAGTCACTTCTACCCTTACCGGTTTTAAGAGAATAGAATCTATAAGCTTTGAAATTTCCCGAGGCATGGTGGCAGAGAATAACATATTCCTCCTGTTCTTTGGAAGCTTTGCTATAATTCTCTTTACATCATGTCCCATCCCCATATCAAGCATTCGGTCTGCCTCATCAAGTACAAAATACTCTATATGTTGCAGACTTATAAATTTTTGCTGCATTAAATCTAGCAGCCTGCCAGGTGTAGCAATTAAAATATCTACTCCTGACTTTATTGCATCTGTTTGAGGATTTTGTGAAACTCCACCGAAAATAACAGTATTCTTTAATCCCGTATATTTTCCATAGGCAGTAAAGCTTTCACCAATCTGAATAGCTAATTCTCTAGTTGGAGCTAATACTAATGCTTTAATGGAAACAGGTCCCTTTTCAGCGACCTGTTCACTATAAAGGAGCTGCAATATAGGTATAGCAAAAGCTGCTGTTTTACCAGTGCCTGTCTGGGCACATCCTTCCAAATCATTTCCTTCTAGTATTATCGGAATAGCTCGTTCCTGTATAGGTGTAGGATTTATATATCCTTCTCTTTTTAGAGCTCTTAAAATAGGTTCAATAATATTTAAATCTTCAAATAACATTTTTCTCCTTTTTAAGTGACTGTCAATTCTATGCTTTATTTCTATTAATCAAATTGATCCCACTGTTTATTATTTCTACACATTTTTAATATAAGACAATACCTTTGTCTTATATTAAAATTAAATTGCAAGCAATTAAAAACCCCTTAAATAGGTTACCTATTTAAGGGGTAAAATATTCATTATTTAGTAATAGTAATATTTTCTGCTTGAGGTCCTTTTGGGCCTTTTACTACATCATAAGAAACTTTTTGACCTTCATCAAGTGATTTGTAACCATCTGACTGTATTTGAGAAAAATGTGCAAAAACATCTGTTCCATCTTCTCCTGTAATAAAACCAAATCCTTTTTCTGAATTAAACCATTTTACTGTACCATTCATATAATTTATACCTCCGAAATTTTATTATTCTTAAACTCATTGTAATAACTCACCAATAAAATCTTGACATCAACATACTATATTTAGTATGTGCTAATTAAAATATATTTGTGCAGCATTATTTACCATCAATTTAAGTTCTTATTAAGAGTAACACATTTTAATATATAATGCAAGTTATTACAAATTATAAAAGTCATATTTGTAGCTTTACAATTATTCTTTGGATAATATCTTTCAAAAATGCAATTGTATTGAACAATCTATTTCGCTACTTTTTTACTGGATTTCTAGTCTGTGCTACTGCTGCAACTATTTGTGCACTTCGAAGACCTGATTCATTTGAAAACAATCCCCTTCAAACTCCATATCTCATTTTGAACCTACAAATCCTCCTATCGCTATTTGAGCAGTGAAACTGATTGAAATATAATTCTAGTATATATTTTATGCTTGGCATTTATTCAAAGATAATCATTAATTTAATTTATTGCAGTGAACTCGTTCAGCTAAAGCTGAACATCGAGACTTCAGGTGGGGACTCTACCCCACCTGAAGCACAAAGTGGAAACTCCACCTTATAGAAGGTGGAGTCTTAGAAATGGATAAAATAGGTCTAGTATTTCTACTGACCTATTTTGATTTGCAAAAGCTCTTTCAATCTTTCACTTTCCGTTACTTCTCTCCCAAGTATTTTAGAGTAAGCCAGGCACTTACCATCAATAAGCCTTGTCTCTAGAGTGCCCTTTGCATTTTCATTTCCCCTTAGATGTGGTGCATCAATAATTCCACGCTTTATTATATCTGTCAAAACAGTTGGGTCACTGTAGGGGTCATTGCTTTCAGTATACATTCTACCGATGGTGTCTAGTAAAAAATGTGCCTCATCAATAAGCTCCTGCTTCCTTTTACATACATCCTCATCCCGGCTCATATCAACCATTCCATTTAAGCAAGAGCGAATAACACCCCTTACTATCTTCGTGCTTTCAATAACCTCCCTAGGAAGTGCTGCATGGTCTGCTTCACTGAAGCCTACTACATGCACAATGTGTGGTTTTATACTCATGGCCAGATATGTAGATGCAGCAACCTGCCCCTTTGCTACATTCAAATCGCTACTAAGACTTGCCAAACCTGCCCTTACCTGCCTGTAAGTTTTAAAGCTGCTATCCTCCAGTGATTCAATGAGTTCAATTTTTGCAAGCATTTTCGCCAAGTCCATACTATGGTACAGGGCTGGAGGTACATTGAACATATACTGTGCTATATAATGTTTTACTCCCATTTTTTTAGCATTATATGCTGCCAGATATGCCATTACAATACCAATAGTATCATGTGCATCCCTTAGGCTCCAATGATGAGCTTCGTTTACTTCAATGGGAATGTTTTGTTTTGCGTGCCAATTCATTAGTTGCTGACTTTCAATAATAGACTCCTTCACTTGCCTTGTGCCTCTTCCATCCAGTACATTATACCAACACAAAGGTACTGCACACCATGCATTATGTATTGAATTTATCAAAACTTCTGCGAACTTAAACACATCAGCTGTTCCACTGTAGCATCTTAGGAGGGGAAAATTCCCTCTCCTTGATGCATCATACAACTTGGACAAGTCCTCGATGCTTCTAATTGGCACTCCTCCTGCTCCATCCATATCATGGTTCATTTTCTCAGGTGTAAAGAAGAACTGCTGTGTATTCTGATCAGGGCCAATTGAGATAACATCAAGAGTTTTAGATTCTGCAATACTTTTAATTCCTTCAACTGTATCCTCAAAGGAGGGCAGACCAAAATGATGCCTCAGTACAGGATATGGATATTTACTTTCAATCCTGTCAATAATGTTATCCGGATAGAAATCTGCTGTTTTCTTCTGCTTACTTCCCCTCAAATATTTAATTACATCATCAATATCTTCTGTTCCATCAAATATTTTAGAAAAATAATGAAATTTATGAGCTTCCTCAGCCACAGGCTTAGTTCCACCAAAAATCCAAAGACAGTCAGTAAGGTTTTTTTCATAAATATATATTTCTAATTCCTTCAATATTGGTATTACGTTTTGTGGGGTTAATCGATATCCTACAGCAACTACATCAGGTTTTATCTCCAGAACTTTTTCTATAAGCTTATTTGTACTTACCGCAGCTCCAAGAAAAGTAGTCTCATTCCCTTCCTGCTCTGCAAGGTGTAGAAAGTTTATTACTCCCCCAACGTGTACGCAATTGCCAATAGCTGCCCCCACATACTTTTTCATTATGCAACCACCCCTTCTGGTGTGGAGATTTCCCCATAGAGTACATAACTCTTTATTTCCTCTAGTGACATTCCATCAAGTCCCATGTCTACTACCTTTCTTCCAAGCATATAGTAATCTTTGTTGTGCATAACAGATGCTAGGTGTATCAATGAATCAATTGTAGGTGTATTTATTCCTAGATGCCGTCCCATATCAGAAAGTGGTACAAGGCTTTGGGGGACATCCTCGAAAATATATCTTGTATCCATCTTCGGAGGTGCCTTAAGGTCCCAATAACCCTTTACATTGGCCAGTGCTTCGCAAATAGTATTCCCATAAGCACCATATGTGTAGCCAAGCCATTCCATCAAGGATATTACCTCTGTGCCTAGTGCGCTGGCTATTTGCATCCTCTCATAATCCACTTCCTCAATTATTTTGGCAACGGTCGGAGTTATTCCATCAATATAGTAAAGAAAGTCACCCTTTGTGCTTTCAATTCTTCCACAATTTAGTATAGTAGGAATAGGATGCAGCAATGCTCCAATGTTGTTAAAGCTAGTATCCAGTACACTTTTTGTTTCAACAAACTCAGGTATGGTGCTGCTTATTAAACCAATAAATTCCTTAGTTCTAATTGCAGGCAAAGCTGCTACCTTCACCTCGTTTTTTTTGCTCATTATTCGAACTATTCCTTGGCTAACAACTCTGCATGCAAAGAGAAAGGTTTGTGCCTCAATAATGCCAACATTATTAATTGGGTTGTTCCTGTGGATTATATTTTGAAATTCAAGAGCCCCGCCAGTTCTTCCTGGGTTTAAAACTACATATTGATCATCAGTCACATATGGGGAAATAAGGCTTGCTATATCTTTATGAGCACTTGCTGGGACAGTAACCATTATAACATCTACCCCACAGATAGCATGCTTTATATTATCCGTAACAATATCTATATACCCTTTGCCGGATATACAGCCTTCCATCTCTATAAAACCCTGTTCTTTTATTTTTTCTACATTTGAAAGTGTACGATTATATAAATTTATTCTATGTCCAAGATAGCCCAAATAAGCAGCCATTCCCTGCCCACCGTGACCTCCTCCGATTACCGCAAAGCTTAATTGTTTTTTTTGTTTTTCCAACATAGTACTCCTCCTTCTATATCAAGGATTTTCTGCTTTTATCAACTTACTTTTCTCCTAACAGACTTTTAATGCTTTTATCATCTGCTTTATCTTTTAAGCTTCATACTTCTAGCTCAGTATCCGACCAACTACATATGCAGTTTCTATCTTTTGCTCCTTGGTATTTCACACCCCCTTATTATTTTCACTCTCTTGGCCTATATACAATCAAGCTGACTTTGTAACTCAGCATAATTCCTTAAATTATTATTAGATGGACAATATCTTTCCAGACACTCTTCCTGTTCTATCATGACAAAGTTGAAGTTTTTCAATTCGTGAATTTTGAGTATGGTAAATAAGACCTTAGGCATCACAATTAATTATGATGTTATAGATGTATATGTTAATAGGGGTATATTGTTTGTTAAAAAAGAATAGAGATTCAAACTAAATTGCTTTGAGAAGATAATAAATAATAAAGGCTGTAGAGATCTCCACAGCCAAATGTGTACCACAATAACAGTTAATAGTCTTATATAATCTAATAAGACCACTAACTGTAATACTGTTCTATCTCCCTCTCTCCACGCTTACGAGGTTAGCTGACGGATTCGGATCGAAAGAAGTTGACCCTACTCTACATGATATAGAGATTCACCCCAAAAACTGGTTCCCCCGCTTCAAATGAATTCAGCGCAATCTATATTCATTTAGTTTTAATATCTTTGCTATAATCTATGATATGCATATATGTAATATTATATAATCATTTCCTTTATTATGCAATTATTTTTTTAATCATTCCATGAAAATATATTAATTAGTTAAATAAAAGTTGGAATGCAATAAACCCATTGCCCAACCATAAAACATGAAGTTTTTTATCCATCTGAGGATTTCATCAGGATTACTATGAGAAAAATCCAATGATGGATTGGAGATAAGTTAAGTTATAGGAAACTCAAAAGAAAACCTTATAAGTTACTACTTTATTCTGATTATTCTATTTCTCATCTAAGAATTTTATTGTCACATGAGAAGCATCGCAAAAAGGCTTATTCATTGATTTTCCACAGCGACACAACACTACTCTATTTCTTATTTCATAGATATGACCATCTGAAGACTCAATTGGAATATTTCCTTTAACAAAAATTCCACCACTTACTCCTTTTTGAGGATCCTGAATTATATCTATGGAAGGCTCATATTCAGGTTCAATTATTTTGCCCGTTTTGTCCCTAGCTACTAATCTACCTGCTGGACAATCACTTGCAGCTTTTATAGCTTCTCTTTTACATTCTTCTTCATCCGAATTTTCTGTTAGTTCCCAAACATCTCCCTTATTTCTATGACAGAAACGGGCAAAAGCACACCTATTATCGTCCAAAAGGTCAATCTCTGGGCCCTCAAGAACTTCAGCCCTTTCTTCATATTTGACATCTGAAGCAGTCTCTGTGCCTATAAAAGCAGTTTTTTCATGGGAACCATCACAGAATGGTGCATTTTTCGACTTTCCACAACGACATAACGCATATTCATCAGCCTGAGGAAGGTTGCGCCCATTCTTAAATTCATATCCCTTTCCCTTAGGTACTATTATTTTCTCAGACAAGGTTACATTACCCGTTACAATATATGGTCCATCCTTTAATACTTTTATTTTTGCGTTCTTTTTAGTATTTGTCATAAGCCTCATCCCTTTTCATAAATTTCGATAATTGTAAATTCAACTTTATTATACATAACTCTCATTTATTTTGCCAACATAATTGCAAATTTAGTCACAACTTGAAAATAGTAAGCTTTACTTAATTAAAGGAATAGAACAGGAATCTGGTACACAAATAAAAGAGCTGTAAATAGATTTTACCTGATAATAAATCTATTTACAGCTTTAAACTTCAACCAATATTATCTTTATATTCTCCAATTATACCCATCTTTTTTCCTGCATACTCTAATACATTTAGAGCTTTATCTAAGTGCTCTTTTGTATGTGTAGACATTAAACTCATTCTTAGCCTTGTTGTTCTTTTGGGAACTGCAGGATATAGTACAGGATTTACATATATGTTCTCCTCATGCATTAATCTGCATATTTCCTTTACTTTATAATCATTGCCAATGATTATTGGAAATATTGCAGTAGTCGCATTTCCCAGATCAAAACCTATTTCAATAAGGTTTTTCCTAAAGTATTTAATGTTCTCCCATAATCTTTCTCTATGAATAGGTTCAGTTTCAATAACGTTTATTGCTTCAATTAATGAGCCAGTTGCTTGAGGTGTCATTGCTGTAGAAAACATATAAGTCCTTGAGTAATAGTTTAGTAAATTAACTATGTTCTTATTTGTTGCAATAAATCCCCCTACACCACCTAATGCTTTGGAAAAAGTACCAGCAACTATGTCTACCTTTCCTTCAACATTACAGTACTCGGGAGTTCCTCTTCCATTCTTGCCAATTACACCTGTTGCATGAGCTTCATCAACCATAACATAAGCGCCATAATGTTTTGCAATCTCAACAATTTTATCTAGTGGTGCAATATCTCCATCCATTGAGAACACACCATCTACAACTATAAGTTTTGTTCTATAACAATCTTTTACACTCTTTAGTACCTTTTCCAGGGAATCCATGTCATTATGTTTAAAATATTTAATATTTGTATTCTGACATCCATCAATTATGCTTGCATGTGCTAACATATCCAGAATTGCTATATCATCCTTTTGAAGTAATGCTAATAAAGTACCTGCATTAGATCCAAATCCAGAGGTATAAATAATTGCTGCCTCACAACCTTTAAACTTAGCAATTTTGTTTTCAAGTTCTATATGTAAATCAATCGTACCACCTAATAAAGGCACACTTCCTGCTCCTGCGCCATATTTCTCAAGTGCATTTCTTCCAGCAGCTATTACCCTCGGATGATTTGTTAAGTTTAAATAGTCATTAGAGGCTAAATAAATCATTTCTCTAATTTTACCAGTATACATATCCTTAATCCTTCTTACAGGACCTGATCCATCTATTGCAACTCTTTTATATTGTAAGTGATGTTTTTCATTGACATTATTAAGAAAATCCCCATATAAATTGGCTCTCTGCATTATATCTAGTCCAGGTACGTACATAAAATCCGCTAAACTCAAATTAGTCTTATCCATTTTCATCCTCCTAAAACATAACACAATTGTAAATTAAGAATATACCTACATAATTATTTTGGAAGTATCTTCTTTTATTCATATTACAATTTTACTATTATATTCCATATTTTTCAAATACATAATTAAGTCTAAGGTAAGTTAATTTAATGAGCCTTTTGTTTATGTATATATTCTAATTGTATGATAAAAATATGTATAATCGGTTTAAGCCCTTGTGGACTGTAATTGCAATCAGTTAACAAAACACTATGTATATTTCACTACTTATTAGAATAAGTTGATGATGTTACGCTAATAATAAATGTATTGAGTGTTTCATTTCTCAATTTAAAATGCAAAGGAGATGCTTTTATTGGACAGTAATCAATTGGAACATTTAGGTGATCAATTAAGGGAAATCGGACATAGAAGACATGAATTGGCTGAGCAGATTTTTCAGCAGGTAAGTGATGGAGATGTTCAGTCCTCAAAGGATTTATACAATGAGTTAATAAGCATATCTGACAAGGCTATTGAAATTATAACACGCCAAAAACAATTGTTTAATGAAGAAGTTCAAAAAATGTAGTGTGGATTTAATCCATGCTACATTTTTTGATTCTGAAAAAGTTTAACATTACCTGGGTTCCTTTACATTCAAACAACAGGGGTATAAAATAAAAGTTAAGAAACTAGTTTATAAGTGGTATGAGTTTTACAGATATATTGATAAAAATGTTGGAGGCTATTATGAAGAATATAGAATGTGTCATTTTTGATATGGATGGTTTAATATTGGATACGGAAAGATTATCCTTTGAAGCTTGGCAGAAAATATTAAAAAAATATGGACAGATTATGACCCAGGAAATCTATACTACACTTATGGGTATAACCTATGAAAATGTTATAAATAAGCTTATAGAAATATATGGACGAGAATTGCCTATAGCTGAAATTTATGCTGAAAAAAATAGGGACGTGCTTAAGTTTATGTATGATAATGGCGTGCCTGTTAAGCCGGGAATATATGAACTGCTTGATTTTTTAGTTGAAAGAAATTATAAATTAGCATTGGCTACCTCCACCTCAAGGGACAAAGCAGTAAATCTTCTTGAAAAAGTCGGTATTAAAAATAAGTTTCAGGTCATGGTTTTTGGTGATGAGGTAGTAAATTCAAAACCTGATCCTGAAATATTTTTAAAGGCGGCAGAAAAACTTGGGGTTAATCCTGAAAAATGTATTGTGCTGGAGGATTCACCAGCTGGAATAGAGGCTGCCTATAGAGCAGGTATGAAGGGAATTAATATTACAGATTTAAAAATACCTGATGAGAAAATTCAGAAGTTTGCTCATAAAATATTCGGAAGTCTGCTTGATGTAAGAGATTACCTTAGCGAGAGTGTGGCGGGATAGATTTCATATGTATGTCTACCTATAATTGAAAACTGCATTTTGTACAAATTCGTGGCAATAAAATATGGCCAGCATTTTTGCTGACCTTGTTTTTATATGTCTAATTACTATAATTTTGCGGATTTTATATTGCTATTAGTTTTAATTCTGCTAAAAGGTATAAGATTTCTGTCAAAAGCGAGCACCCTTTCAAATCTTTCAATATACAAAAAGGCTAACAACAGATACATTATTAGTGGTGGAAATAGTACACTGCGAATAACATAGCGAAAACAACTATGATAAACCCTATTAGTATAAATGTGCTTTTAAAATCTACTTGAGTTTCGGTTTTCTTTTTCATAGCCATGCAACTAATGCCTCCTAGCTTATTTTTCATCTTCTCTTGTGTATCCAAATAGTTAATACTGGGTTGAGTACAAAAATAAATATTCTCTAAGTTAAGCTTGTCCTTCTATAGATAATTTTCTTATCCTATTCTAATTTTAGAATCATTACCGATATTGTAGCACAAAATTATGAAGTTTTAAAGATGAAGTTTTTTTGCATATTTATCTATAAGTTCTATAATTTCATCCCGTATCCTCGTTTGTCATATTTTAGTCCTCTGATCCTCTGCTCCCTATAAGCACAATAAAGTCACATCCTAAGATGTGACTTGTGACGTACCTGTCACTTAATATTTTCAAGCAAATATTTCTCAGCTTCTACGCACCAAAGTCCTCTGTTTCTTTTTATTATCTGCGCAAGAGCAGCAAAATGTGGATTTGCCTTTCCCTTTTCTTCAAAGTCTTCAATATCTGTTAACTCCATATCAATTTGTGTATATATAAGCTTCTTTCCACCTGGAATCTTTGGAAGATTTAATGTAGTCTCAGCAACACAATTAATTCCTCCAATATGTGTAACCATTACAGCAGGATTGATTTTCTTCTGCTCTGTTAATTTAAGTGATTCTATAAGGTCATCTGTATTTCCCCCGGTCGTCCCCATTACATGTGTAGAAGCATAATGTACATTGTAAAAGTTAACTTCTCCTGAAAAATTTATATCTGTAGGACCTGCAAAGAAATTGAGACAGCCGTCCCTGCCTAGAATCCTATCTGCCTGTTCTACAACGGACTTTACTGGAGCAAGGGCAAAAACATCGTCATATCCTGTGTCCCCGGTTAATTGCTTCAAATAGCCTGGTACATCCTCTATTTCTCTTGTGTTAACAAATATCAGCTCAATTCCACATTTTTTTGCTTCTTCTTCAGTAAATATTTCTTTCGCCCTGCTTAACCTTCTATTATCAACATCTGTAACTACCAAAAGCCCCGGCCTTCTATCGCAGTGAAGTGCATAGTCAATGGCTCCAAGACCCATTGGGCCTGCTCCGGCGAGAATAGCCATCTTGCCACCCTCTTTAATCCCCATATAATGTTGGTATTTTCCCATTTCTGTGTGATAGTTTGCATGGAAGGCTCCAATTATACATGACATTGGTTCTGCCAGTGAAGCCTCATAATATGTTTCTCCTGAATAGTTCAATAGGCATCCTATTTCCATAACCTCCTGGGGAATTATATTATAGGTTGCATCTCCTCCAAAATACATATATGAATACCCTGGAGACCACATCGTACCTTTATAATTTAATGCCGGCTGAAGGGCAAACCTAGTACCCTCCTTAAATTGCTTCTCCCACCTTTTTCCTACCTTAATAATATTTCCTGAAAACTCATGACCTATTATTATAGGATTTTCATGTACATCCTTTGGAACCCTTTTATGATTTTCCCCGAGAATTGAGCATTTATAGGTTGACATACAAATACTGTCCGAAATAACCTCAACTAATATTTCATCTTCTTTAATCTCAGGAAGTTCAAATTCCTCAAGTCTTAAATCATTTGCACCATATAACCTGACTGCCTTAGTTTTCATTTACTATCCCGCCTTTTCTATTGTATTCATTTAACCTAAAATATTATTGCTAATAAAAGCTTTATAAATTTGTTCAACATTCTTTGTAGTTTTCAGCATTTTTAATTTTTCGTCATCCTCATCCCCTATTATAGTTGCTATATTTGACAATATTGTTATATGCTCATTGCCAACACCTGCGATACCAATAACGAGGTAAGCCTTTTCTTCACCGAAATCTATCCCATCCGGGAACTGAAGTACTGAGATTCCGGATTTTTCTATTAACTCCTTAGCCCTGCCAACTCCATGGGGAATTGCCACACCGCTTCCTATATAGGTGGTTAATTCCTTTTCTCTCTCAATCATTGCATCTATATATTTTTCATCAACATAACCACCATCGACTAAAACTTTTCCTGCCATTTTAATTGCCTCAAATTTATCAACTGATTCTAGGTTCAGTCTTATATTACTTCTGCTTAAAATTGCGCTATTTTCCTTATAACCAGCATTATCATTGTCCATACCATCCTCACCTTTTTCAAAGTCTTTGTTTTTTTGCTTAGCTCTTGCATTTTTGTTAAGATAATTTGATATAACTTCAAAACCCATCCATAATCCTCCTAAACTAAGCTGCATCTTATTTTTTCAACTGCTTTTGATTTTATAAAACTTCTCAAGAATATTATTTAGCTTTTGATAAACCTCTTCTTTTGAGCCATTACGTAATTCATCAAAAAAATTAGAATCCTCAATCAACATTGTACTTATATAACTAATCACTTCAATGTAGGCTTTATCACAATTTTCCGGCGCCAGCATTATTATTGCTAATTTTATTTGCTCATTTTTTCCTTCTGCATTAATGAAATACAAGCCCTTATCAATTCTTACAATGCCAAAATATAATTGTGTTACACTGGAAGTTCTGCAATGAAGAAGAATTGATTGAAAACCGGTAAGAACCGTGCTCCCCTTTTCTTCCCTTGCCTGCAAGGATGATTCCATCAAAGTTCTTTTTTCCTCATCTGCTGCCAAGGTGCTGCTTACAATCTCAATCAGTTCTTTAATTGAATTAATGTTTTTATACTCTTCAATGAAAAAATTATTTAACACCTGAAGTATTCCATCCATGTAAGACATCACCCGTGCCAAATTTACCTTCAAATTGTTTGGTTTAACTTCACTCAATGAAAAGTGAATTACCCTGTCATTAAGGGTTTTAACAAAATTTCCTATTTTTTCCTTATCAATTTTTAAAAGTAATGGATTAACATGAATCACAGGAATAGGGCAATTCTCCATGGGAATTGTAGATATTATAAAATCTATCCCCTTTTCCATTAACTTCTCCTGCTGCCAATGCAGTGTGGATATGACATCAACCACCTGAATATTATCATATTCCTTTTCAATTCCTGCAGCAAGAAGCCTTGAAGTTCCTATGCCCGTAGCACATGCTATTGCTACCCTGTATGTCCTGTTGTCAGACTTTTTTACTCTTTCTATGGCAGCACCTAAATGCATGGCGATAAAGCCTATTTCAGAATCTGGCATTCTAATGCCAGTGCGTTTTTCAACAATCCCAGCGCATTTAGATGCTATTTTAAAAAACTGAGGATAAAAGTCCTTTATCTCCTTCAGCAGAGGGTTTCTTATGTCCATATTCATTCTTAGCCTGTTTATAGCAGGCTCCAAATGATTAATCAAACCAGTCAGAGCAAAATCATCCTGCTCTAAAAAAACTTTTGCCTCTGCCTCCGCCACATTTATCATTTCTTTTGCAATTTCAATGATTTCCAAATCCTCAGAGGGATTATTTGTATACCCATTGTATATTTCTCGCTCCTTTGAGCCTCTTAAATGCATAGTAATGTAACCAGTTTCAGCCTCTGGTATTTCTATATTGAAGGTCTTTGATATTTTATTTGTTATATCCACTGCTTTACTATACTCGGGATAAGTTTTAAGTTCAGTTAAATAATCATTGTCCATACTTATGCTTTCTTTCTTTCCTATTCGTTGTATGGCAAGGGCTAAATGAACAAGCAGCCCGATATAAGCATTATCTGTTAATCTATGTTCCAGTGATTCTTCCAATTCGAATATCAAGACTTCTAATTTTCTAATTGTATCCTTTTCAATTAAATTCAACACCCTACTACTGGTATTTTCCTCAATTAATTTAGCACTGTTTTTATCAATTGAAATATTTCCCCTTACCAAATCTAGTAATTCATATTCATTTATGTTTTCGTATATCAAATTTACTATTGCTTTTCTTAAGGTTTTTTCCTGACCCTTAAGATAAATACCAAGTCCGGGTTTTTTTATCAGATTTAGATCATATTTATTTAACCATTCTTCAACTTTTTCCAAATCATTTCTGACTGTTCCCTCTGCTACATTGAGCAATCTGGTAAAGCTATATATTTTTACCGGTTCACTGTTTTGCAAAAGTTCACTGATTATTATTATTTGTCTTTCCCTGGAATTATAGATTTTAATTCCTTTTTGTTCTTCAAGATGCAGTGATAATGATTTTACATTTTCAAAGCTTCCCTTAATTTTTATACCTATTCCTGCTTTCTTATCAATACTGCAGCCATAGGTTTTTAGCCATTTTTCTATATCAGGTAATTCTCTCAGCACTGTCCTACTGCTGATTCCAAGTTTTTCAGCAATACTAAAAATAGTTACATATTTATCCACAGTGTAAATACTTCTTAATATTTCCTTCTGCCTAATGGTTATTTTAAATTTATTCATGCTTTACCACCTTATTATTAAGAACAGTGGAAAAATATTCCACCGTTCTTCTATTAATTAAGATAATCTTTTTACTAAAGCATCGTATTCTGGGCTGTTGATGAAATTTTGTATTGATATATGCTCAGCTTTTGGAGCCTTTATCTTTGCTCTTTCAGTTAGGTTTTCATGAGTAACAACTATTTCAGCATCAGATGGAATTTCATCCACTGCACAATGCACTACCTCAATTTTTAGTCCTGCTTTTTGCAGCTTGTTTCTTAAGGTTGTTGCTCCCATTGCACTTGAACCCATACCTGCATCACAGGCAAATATAATCTTACTAATGTTTTTCTTTGAAGAAAGGTTTTTACTTTCCTTTACTTTAACTATAGCTTCAGAAAGTTCATCATCATCCATTTTACTTGCACTTCTCTTAACAAAGTAGGAAGCTACTAGGAAGGATACTGCCGTAGAAACAATTACTCCTGCCAGTACTCCAAAAATACCTCCCCTTGGTGTCATTGCTAAAACAGCAAATATACTTCCTGGTGAAGGAGTAGCTACAAGTCCAGCTCCAAATATTCCGAATGTTAATACTCCACTGGCTCCTCCAGCTATTATTGCAAGTAATAAAGCCGGATTCATCAGTACATATGGGAAGTATATTTCATGTATTCCACCAAGGAACTGTATAATAATAGCACCTGGTGCTGATTGTTTTATCATACCCTTTGAAAACACCCAGTAAGCAAGAAGTATTCCAAGTCCCGGTCCTGGATTCGGTTCAAGAAGGAAGAATATTGACTTTCCTAATTCCTTTGCTTCCTGTAATCCAATTGGGCTCAATATTCCAAAATTTATTGCATTGTTTAAAAAGAGTACTTTTCCTGGTTCTATAAATATTGAAGCAAGTGGAAGAAGTCCTGCATTTACTATAACTTGAACTCCTGCGCTTAACAAATTATTTAATGCCAGAACAACTGGACCAATTCCAAGATAGGCAAGTAATGTAAGAATTCCTCCTATTATTCCTGCTGAAAAGTTATTAACAAGCATTTCGAAGCCTGCAGGAATTTTTCCCTCTATTGCCTGGTCAAACTTTTTAATAGCATAGCCACCAAGAGGTCCCATTATCATTGCACCTAAAAACATTGGTATTGAAGCGCCTGCTATAACTCCTATGGTTGCTATAGATCCAAGTACGCCTCCCCTTACTCCCCCTACCATTTTTCCACCAGTATAACCTATTAATAATGGCAGCAGGTATGTTATCATTGGCCCAACTATTTTTGCAAGATTTTCATTTGGAAGCCATCCTGTAGGTATAAATAATGCCGTGATTAATCCCCATGCTATAAATGCACCAATATTAGGCATAACCATTCCACTTAAGAAACGGCCAAATCTTTGAATAGTTGCTTGAGCACTGCTCTTTGTCGGAATCTGAGAATTTGTTGACAGATTTGACATTTTGCTTACCCCCTCAATTTTGTTTGCTTAATTTATTTATTGGTTTTCTGCAGAAATCCTTTTTTCATTAAGTTAGCTTAATTGTAGAGTATAAAGAATTAATATTCAATCTGAAGATATTATATATAAGTCATCAAGAGTTAGTGACAAAATTAAATATTCGAATAATTACCCTCTATCTACAGTATAACCATATAAAATTCCGTTATAAATGCACACCTGTAGGTTCCATGGGATGTTTGAAGATATAAAACTTATTTTTATAAGGATCTGCGGAGCATCTGAAACTTTCAAGTTTACTCCTTATAACTGGAAAGGCATTTTACATAATCACAAGTATGTAATAATTTTGAGGGGCTGATTCCAGTTCATTTACTTGGTTAATTTTAAATATTTTTTTAGATATTGTCCCGTATAGGAGTTTGGTTGTGCAGCAATTTTCTCTGGTGTTCCCTGGGCAATTACTGTTCCTCCGCCCTCTCCTCCTTCAGGTCCCATATCAATTATATAGTCTGCAGTTTTAATCACATCCAGGTTGTGTTCTATTATAACTACAGAATTACCTGGGGAATTCCTATTCTCCCATACAAAAGACGAAGGTAATCATAAATTTCTGTAACCGTTCCAACGGTGGAACGTGGGTTATGGTTAGTTGATTTCTGAGAAATAGCAATAGCTGGAGAAAGTCCTTCAATACTGACTACATCAGGCTTCTTCATTTGCCCCATAAACTGCCTTGCGTAGGAAGACAGAGACTCCATATATCGTCTCTGTCCATCTGCATAAATTGTATCAAAGGCAAGTGAAGACTTGCCAGAACCACTAAGCCCAGTTATAACTACCAATTTATCCTTGGGTATGTCTATATCAATATTTTTCAAATTATGCTCACAGGCTCCTCTGATTCGCATGTAGGTTGTCTCAGCCATTTAAATCAGTCCTTTCCCTACTTAAGAATGCATTTCTGTTTTTGTCAAATTTATAGAACTGTCATAATTAAATTTGGGTTTGTTTCTTTCTGGACCTTGTAGCAGGCTTCTTCTTTGAAAGTTCTAGTTTTGCCTTTTCTTCCAGTTTTGCTGCTTCCCGTTCTTTTTCTATAAGCTCAAGCTCCTGTTCTATTTGCTCTTGTTTTCTACGACATTCTTCCATTACATTTTCCTGGGCTGCTTTATCAACAGCTTTTAGAAATTTTTCAAATGCATCTGGATATATAAATATTTTTGTTCCAATATTCTCTTCAAACTGCACACATATCTTATTATCATCTACTTTTATAATAACTCCCTCTCCAAAGGAAATGTGTTCCACTTTCTCATTTACTAGATTCATTGGTTTACCTCCTTAAGTTCATTAATGTTTTCTTTCTTATCTTCTTTGGTGTAAGCAAACTGCTTTTCCTTCCAGGGCATGGAACCACTGTAATACTTATTTGCTATATGGATTTGTGTTAAGCTGTCAAGTCTGGAAAGTCGCTGATATGCACACTTGATTGAATCAAAGTCTTCCTTTGATGTTATTTTAAAAGAACACTTTTTACCCTGACAGCTAAAAACATTTAATCGATTGCATTTTCCATATTCAGATAAAGCAATGCAATCAGGGAATCCACTCAAATCCTGTATTTTGTTTC
>JBEQBT010000036.1:0-19097 GCA_041639705.1 Clostridiaceae bacterium
AAGTTGCAAAAATCTGCGACTTTTGCAACTTTTCATACTCACAAAGTTTAAGCCCTGGCATGATACTAACATGCCAAGGCTTTTATGAATAGACGCTTTTTATTTGCCGCTTACTTTTCAATTTCAACGAATAATAGATAGATTTCCAATGCATACTATTATCAAAGAGGTGGTAGTATGCTAACAATAAAAGGACTAAACTGCTACCGCAGTGGCTCTACAAACCAAACCTTAAAATACTGTTGAAAACTGATGTAAAAATAATAGCATCAGTTTTTTTGTGCAAAAAAATAACAAAGCAGTTATCCAAATCTATATGATTTAGTTTGAACACACCATCATGCAGAAAAGGAACCACTTTATCAATATGAGTTTAATAAATTATAAAACCTTTGTAAAGAGGTAGCTGCAGCTCAAGTAAATATATATAATTCTGAAGGAGGGAGAACAGGAACGGTTCACAAAAATTCCTCAGGCTGTGGAAGAGTTGCCACAAGTAAAAGCCAGCTGATAGTTTTTCGTAATCAAACGAAAATATCAACTGGCTTTTGTAAGTAGGATTGAATAACAACCAGGTTTTCTAAAAAGTAGAATTCTTATGAACTGTCCCTACTTATGAGTATTTTCTGCTTATTTAGTATATTTAGAACTGATATATCCGGTTTTTCCATTAAGGGTTATCCTGTACCATCCATTTATCAATTCAAATACATTTACTTTTGTTCCATACTTTAATAAACCTATTTTGCTTCCCGTTGCCTGAGCTCTGTCCCTTACAACCAAACCACTCTTTGCTGTTATGACAACCTGCTTCAATGCTGGTGAGTTATTTGCAGCACTGACTGTTGAAGCTTCAATAAGCTTGGCATAATTGCTGTGAATATATGCTGCTTTGCCATTAAACATAATCTTGTACCAGCCGTTTACTAATCCCAAGTATTCCAACTTTTGTCCAGCTGATACTGAGCCAATAGCTTTTGAACTTGTTGATGCTGACATTCTAACATTAAGCTTTGAAGCTGTCACGAGAATTTCTTTTTTAGCAGCTTCCGGGTTAGTTTCAGGCTTTGTATCGTTCGTTGAAGAAGATGTGTTCGCAGCTATATTGATTGTGAAGTAGGCCTGGAAGCCTCCATCCACTGTTTTTACACTTATTACTGCGGTTCCCTGCTTTATGGCAGTTACTTCTCCATTTGGAGAAACCACAGCTATATCAGTATTACTGGATGACCAGAGAACTTCCTTATTCTTTGCATTTTTTGGTTCTATCTTTGCACTCAAAAGAACCTTTTCTCCAACCTTTACACTTGCAGTGTCCTTATCCAGAGTTACCTTTAAAACCTTAACTTCATCAGCTACTACAGTTACCTTGCAGGAAGCTGTAAATCCGCCATCTGCTGTTTTAACAGTTATAACAGTTGAACCTGCGCTTATTGCGGTAACAACTCCACTAACAACTGATGCGACTTCTGGATTGCTTGAGGACCATACAAGTGACTTGTTATCTGCATTTGATGGACTTACCTCAGCAGTCAGGCTTTCCTTAGCACCAAGCTTCAAGGTAATTTCAGTCTTGTTTAGTTTAACACCATTCACATAGATTGGATAGATTTGCATTGGTGGTACATAAGCTGAAATAACATTAACTATGCACTCGGCCCTAAATCCTCCATCTACTGTAGTGGCAGTAATTGTAGATACCCCTTCTGATATTGCAGTTACCTTTCCACTATTGTCAACTGTTGCTACTCTTGTATTGCTTGAGGACCAAACAACAGCTTTATTTGTTGCGTCCTGAGGTATTACTGTTGCTTCAAGTATGTAGCTTCTGCTTTCTCTTATCCTCAGGGATGAATTGTTAAGCACAATGCCGATAACAGGCTGTATTACTGTAATTGTACACTTAGCTTCAAAGCTTCCATCTTCAGTCTTTGCAGTGATTTCAGCTTGTCCCACTTTAAGTGCCTTTACCACACCGCTTTCAACAGTTGCTATAGTATTGTCACTTGATGTCCAGATTACATTTTTATTACTTGCATCTTCTGGAGTTACAGTAGCTGTAAGAGTTGCTGATTCCCCAATCTTTAATGTCTTTTCTGTTATATTAAGGGTTATTCCAGTTACAGGTTGAGTAACAGTTATTGTACACTTAGCTTCAAAGCCACCATCTACAGTCTTCACGGTGATTTCAGCTTGTCCAGCTTTAAGTGCCTTTACCACACCATTTACAACAGTTGCTACTGCATTATCGCTTGATGTCCAGATTACATTTTTATTACTTGCATTAGCTGGTGCTACTGTTGCTGCAAGTGTGAATTCATCTCCTGTTTTTAATGTCTTTTCACTGGTATTGAGGCTTACTCCTGTAACCGGTACAGAGCTATTAATAACAACAATTTCTCCCCTGTCACGTACACGAATACGTGGGAGGAAGTCTGTGTTTGAGCTCATGTTTTCCCCTATTGATGAGATACCGGTAACTTGTACAGTATCGCCAATTTTTATATTTGAAATAGAAACATTTTTCGTAATATAGCCATTGATGTATACCCTGGCTCCGCTTACCATTAACTGGCCAATGACACCATCTTTATCCTTTACAATCTCAGTTACAGTACCATTAAATGTAACCAGAGTTCCAGTGTTTGATGCTAACATAGCCTCCTCAGGTGTAACAGCTTTTGGTGCTACAGGGTTTTTAGCACTATTTATCACAGTAACCTTAGCATTCTGTATCTGCTTCTCCCCTTGATATTCGCTTACCCTGCCTGTAACTCGAATTCTCTGTCCTGCTTCAACACCGCTTGAAACCGGGAACAGATTTATGCCGCCTGTTCCATCCTGAACATAAATACAGTCAAAGAACCCTTTGTTGCTGTCACTGCCGTTATATACATCCGTTGTTGCAATTCCTTCAATTATTACATCAGTACCAACAGGCATTTTCCATACATCTGCAATAGTTGAAATGTTTGATAATGAAGCTATGATATTTTGTAAAATATTGTAATTGCCATAGGGTAGTGTACCAGCATTTTCTACCTCAACCTGTATTTCAAAGTTGGACATAAATGCGCCGCCTGCTGCAATTACTGTGGAGCTTATTCCATTTTGGTGTGTTACCATTTCATTTGCCATAAGCAATACCTTGTTGTTATACTTCGGAGGTACTGCATTACCATCCTTATCGTCATCTGATGAATATGTAGTAGCATGGCCACTTATGGTTGGTTTAATATTGGATGGTAATTGTGTTAAAGGATTACCATTTGAATCCACCGCAAAAATGGTTGTTCCTCCATACTGGCTGAACACCTGAGCATCAATAATTCCCTGGGTAAAGGGATCCACGAAATTATTATAATCTGTTAAATATAGCCTTGGTGCCTGACCACCATTATTTGAGTCATCCTTTGCCTCGTCATCTGCTATGCGGAGGCTTGCACCTATTGCAGCTAAAAGTTTGTTTTGCTGTGCAGCCATATGCTGATCTGTGGTAAAGCTCGGATTGCTTTTTAGATTACTATAACTTTCATAGTAGTCACCCCAGCCTGTTATAATAACTGTCTTTCCTGATTTTGCAAAGGCTGATACCGCATCAATTTCGTTCTGGCTATAGCTCTTGAATGGAATTCGCCCTGCTGTTCCATCTCTTCTGCTCGGTACAGTAAATACCATCATCTTATACTTTGGGTTTTGCATAGCACTTATAAGCTCATCACTTGTACCTAGTTCAACAACACGTATATTGAATTTCGCTGCCAATTTAGCAAAGTTCCCCATGCTGGCTTTATAGTTACCTGTCACATATTCATTATTATGTGATGCATCAATACCTACATACATAAGCTTTGCACTATCACGAACATTTACCTCGATATCCTTTGTATAGATTGCGTCTTTGCCATTTTGTGAAATTACCGCTGTTACAGTTAAAGTATAAATGCCTGGCTGTGTAAAAATATGATTTTGTGTATGAGTATACATGCTGCTGCCTGGGATATTTCCATTAAGGTCATATGTTCCTATTGTTATGCCATCCTTGATTTTATAAGAAAGGGACTTTACTGTTACAGCTGCAGCCTCATTATTAAAAAGCTTGGTTGTAAAGTTAACCGGTTCATTTGTAACAGGCATCATAGTGTCGTACTGAACGCTGTCGATTCCAATCCTCGGTGCACTGCCCAGCCATATTGGTGCTGTTACTGCAATTTGACCGTCTTCTTGTACTACCTTGATATAATAATATCCTGGTTCAGGATTACTTATTGTTTGCTTTAAGGTTGCATCTTGTGCATTGTATGTTTGGGTATAAACATTCTCTCCTCCATTTGAAATAATAGAAATGGACATGATCTTATCTGTCGAATCAGGGTCAATTGCAGATACATCAAAGGTTGCCTGTCCTGGTACATCCTGCAATATAGTACCCAGCTTTTCACCATTCAGGGTATATACAATGTCCAAATTATTATCTTCTGTAGAGTAAACTCTCATATTTCTAAGGGCATCATACAGGCCATTTACTGATAGATCATTAGTGTAGATAACAGTCCTTGCTGTATTCGAATCTCCCCATTTACCCTTGTGATTATCCTGGTTGTTTGTAGGCGCAAGATGCCAACCCTTGTCCAGTGCCTTTATATACTCTTCATATGAAGGGAAGTATGATCCGCTGCCCACGGCACCTTCTCCATTACCTACTTCAATAAGTGATATACGTGCATCTATTATTGGGTCAAGATAAGCATAATCGTTAAAGGTTCCAAAGGTTCTACTCGGATGGTTAAATTGTGCTATCGAGTTTGGAGTATCCTTTAATAGTTGATAATAGGCCTTTAAGCCTGCATCATTTGCTTTAGCATTAAGCTCAGTATTATTACGGCTGACGAATCCCTCAGTTGCAAAGGTGTTTATATGTCCCGGGCCGCCTGACCAGGTCATTTCATAGCCATATACGCTGACGAAATTCTCTCTGCGTGCGTTTATAGCTGCTTGTTGCCCGTTTACCCACTTTGGATTATCTTTGTTATATGCACCTAAGTTATATGTTCCTGCTTTATCGCCTGCTGGTTTGGTGTCAAAGGAGTTTGAATGGTCAGTTATGGCAAAGAAGTCCAGCTTTGCTACATCCCTTGCATAGGCATAAGCCTCAGACAGGGTTCCTGCACCGTCTGAATTCTCTGCTGTTTGTGAATGAAGCAGGCCAAAGTAGTTTTTATAAGGCTTGTTTGGAGCCAAATAATAATCAAAGGTTTCAGGATCACTTGGCAAATATCCTTCTAATGTTGCTTGTGCTGTGATTTTTGCAGGAAGCATGTTCTCTGTAATTTGAATAGGAGAAGTATATGTAGCAGGTTGATCGGTTGACTGATCTGGTAATCCTGCTTTTTTGGTTACGATATAGGTTATTATCGCATCCTTTGCTGCTGAAAGTGTAATCTGTGAATTACCACTAACTGCACCAACTGGAGTTGCAGTAACCTTTTGAGTCTTTGCCTGTGTATAAGTGAAAATAGCTTCAGGTGTGCTATAGCTACCTTTAGCTGCTTTTGCCTTTATTATGGCTTTTCCATCAGGTTGATTAAATTCATTTATTATTACTGTACCGCTGTTGCTTGCAATTGTTTGCTCAGCACCACCGTTAAGGCTATAAAGGATTGTTGCATCTGCTGTTGAAGTGGACAAGGTTACAGTGCCGCCTATGGGCAGTGTACTTCCGGTTGTCGGTTCTGCAGTGACATTTTCAACTGCTGGGGCAACACCATCAATAATATCTGTAACATTAGCCTGAACCTGTGGGTTAGGATCAAAATATCCTGCAACCCCTGTTATAGTTATGAAATCACCTGCTTTTCTTCCTGTTAATGCTCTTGAACGCAATGTGATTTCATCGCTGCCTTGGGCTATTGTGTGGTTATAGTTACTTGTACCGGTCCCTCCGATGGTTTTTATTTGTGCATTTTCTACTTTAATCAGCTTGCCCTCATGAATTCTGTTTGAAGTGTTGAGTTCATTTATTGACACAACTAGAGGCTCTGGCATTGCTGGTGTTTCATTAGTTATTTTGATATCGCCCAAAGTTGCCGGCTTAATTTGTACCATGCCACCATACGTTGTAATGGTACCGATTATGTCAATCTCTTTTCCAACATAGCTGCTGATATTTATTGATGAGCTACCTGAGTCAACACAAATACCGCCGCTGGAATCTTGCATAAATATGGTTCTCGGTTGTGTTGTATAGGTTACTATACCTTTAACTCTTACTTGTGAATTTACTGGTTTTCCCTTTGCGACCTGTGCTGTTACAATTTCAATGGAATCCTTAAGAGTATATGCAAACGATACCTCTTCACTTGCTGTAAGCCCATCCTTCGCTGCCTTTGCTTTAATAGTTGCAGTACCGTTTAAAAATGCGCTTTGATCAAGGGTAATTGGCACTGTGTACAGGGTTTCCGTACCATCGTTCAACTTATAGGTTATTGCTGCATCTGCAGTAGCGGTTGATAGTGTAATTGCTGTACCAACATCAACTGCTCCGCTGGCAGGGTTTGAGGTTACAGCTGCAACTTTTCCCTGGGTATAGTTAAATGTCGAAGTTTCACTGTTTGTAAAGCCTTCCTTTGTCCCATAGGCTTTGATTTCTGCCGGAAGTGAGGTAAGCACAATCTGTGCTGCTTGGTTATATACAGCAAATTCACTGTCATTGACAGAATACATTATTGTAGCCCCTTCAGTTTCACAGGTAAGAGCAACCTTTGAACCTAGTGCCACCTCTGCTCCATTTGCCGGTACAGCAGTTATTCTTCCAACAGTAGAAGTATTTGTTACCGGGGTACCTGTTACTATAATGTTGTTAATATTGCTTGTACCCCCTGAGGCAACAGTTTCAGTTGGAGAATATGTACCTGTGCCTGCACGTGAAGAGATATTTGATGTCATAATAAACCTTACTAAAAGCTTATCAGCATTAGCTGCATTAGCAGGCAGAGTAATAGTTGGCATATAATTATTAAGACTTGTTCCTGTAATTGCATAAGCACCACTGGGAACATCGTTCCAATTAATACCATCATCAGTACTATAAATCAACTTAAAATCCTTTGGCCCTGTACCTGAAGAACGGGTTTTTGCTGATAGAGTTAACGTGTCATAACCTTTAGTAGATAATCCGATTTGCCAATACTTTTCGTTAACTCCGTTTACCCAGTTCTTTGAATTATCAGGATTGTTTCCTATTGCGAGACTGTAACTGCTGTATGCTGGTATTATACCTGCAAAATTTGTTAAAACTGCTCCTGCTGCCAGTGTATCACTTGTTGCAGGAACAACAGCCGATGTTGGAGCTGCAGTATAATCCCATGCAGCGATAGTCTCCGGTGCTGCTGCCATTACTGGAATGTTTGTCCCAAAAATGTTTAAAACCAATATAAATGTAATCAACAAAGATGTCACTTTTTTCATTAACTTTTGTTCTTTCATTTTTACCCCCCTAGTGAAATATGTAAATTCTAGTTAAGTCTTTATTGTATTACAATTGAAGAAACATAGTGCGTTTTCCAGCCAGTAAAATCCACAACACTTGATGCAGGGTTGTAAAGTTTTATAAAATAATTTTTATACTGTGCAACTGAGTTTCCCTCACCTCCATACACCTCACTGATTAAGGGATGACTTGACACTATCACTGATACCAGAACTTCCCTAAGGGACAGCATTGGTATTGTTATATAAAACACAATCAGTAAGCAGATAATTGATTTGATTTTTTTCTTACAATCCTCCTTCCTTAGTAATGATAGACTACTTACAATCAATGGAAGAATTAGAACAGCAAGCCCTAGGATTTGCAGCAAAAGCAAACTTCAACTTATGGATGCTTGTCTTATAAGTTGTTAATTTCATCCTAATTTTCTACCTAATTCATCCGTTATATTGTCATGATAATTGTATAATATTTACAGTGTATAAAAATGTTGGATTGTGGGACTTGTTCCAATTTAATTTCAGACAACATAGCTCATTAATTAACACGATTTTTACCATTTCGCAAAATTGCATATTTACTTATAAAAAAATTTCATACAATATGTTGAGGAAATAATAAATCAACCCTGCAATATATTGTATGAAAATCTGAATTAAATGAATTATTCATTATTCTTAATTATTAATATAGGTTATGTTGTTTTGTTAAAGTATGGAAAATATTTGGAGAAACGTGTAAAAAACCATCAGAAAATATTGGGAAAATGGGGTTGCTTGAGAAAATAAAAGCCAGCTGATAGTTTTCGAAATATAACGAAAATATCAACTGGCTTTTGTTATTTGAATCGAATAAAAACAAGTTTTTAAAAAGCAGAATTTCTATACAACACCTATTCCTTCTTTCCCCATTTCAGCTCCTCCCCATTTTTACCATACTTCTTCCTTTTAGCAGTGATTTCTTCTATTTCTATTGAATATACACTGGTGATATTTAAACCGGATTTAACTACCATGGGGAAGTAGTCCATCTTTGTAAGGGTATATTTTTCGCATACTAATCTTAGTGTGTTTGTTTTTTCAGCTTCATTTTCTACTAATTTCACTTTTCCAAATACAACAGCGGATTCAAACTCCGTGATAAAAACCTTGCTTGTAATAATTCCTGCGTTTGCTTCATCCTTTACGATTATATTCAATTCTTCATTGGAGAAGTTTTCTGGAATCTTTGTTTCCCCTATAAATGTAATGCAAACCCTTGGATTTTGATTAAACAATTTTATCTTTTTTCCATCCTAATTTTTCAAGAAATAAAATTGGCAAGCTCTACACAATTGAAGTAACCCCAAAGGCAGAGCAGACAGTAAACTTTGTAGTTGATTTTAATTTTAATCATGAGAAAACCAAGATCCTTGCATATGGATTTAACGGTTATGCAAGAGACGATAAAAAGGCAAGAATAACTGCCGGGTGCTATAAACCTGAGGTACTGGAGATTTTTGTACTGGTGAGGATATTTACAAGGGGACAGTTCTCAATTATTTTAAACTCTTGAGAACCGTCCCCTTTTTTGCGTAACTGCAGACGAATTTATACGGAGATTACTGATGCATGTATTACAAAAGAGATTTATTAAGATTAGACATTATGGAATAATGGCAAATCGTAATAAAAAAACAAAGATGAGTAGATGTCAGATCATGGCTGGGAAAATATAAATAAAAGTAAAATATAAAGGCTTTAATGCTGTAGAAATTATCTTAAAAATCACTGGCAGAGATGTTACAAAATGCCCTTGTTGTAAAAATGGAAAGATGGGTAGAAAAAAGTTTAAACATATAAAGGATATTTCACCTCCATAAGTAAAAAGCAAAATTAGTGTTTAAAATGCCTCTTAATTGGGGAGGGGGAAAGTATATCCAAAGTTTCAAAATTGAGTTTGTTATTTTAGTTATTTTATCACAAGAGAGTAAAAGTCACTGTATAGAAAGATAAATATAAGGGGATGGATTTATTCAAACCCCATATAAAGGCAATAGTTCACCGCAGTTAAATTCTTTAGGAGTAGCCATATCAACATTAAGAAGATGGGAAAATGAAAACAGATTAAAATCAGTAAAAACAGAAGGTGGACATAGAAGATATGACAAAAGTATGTTAATAAGCCTAAAGAATAAACGGGCTGTCATCAGTCTAGATTTCTACAACAAACAGATGTCTATTCATATTGTTATAGAATTCCCTATAAAACACTATAAAGAAAAATGCTAAAAGTATTAATGGTATTAAACCAATTATTGATTCTACTGTACTTATAATATTTAAACCTCTTGGGCTTATCTTTTGATATAATATTCTGAATAAAAACATGTTGAATACAAAGTTGACTATCCACTCTGTTAATAATATAAGCTGTCCTATAAATGCAAAGAATGTCGCTTTTCTTAAATTGCCTTTTATATTAAAATTTTTATGAAAATTCATAAAACATGTAAGAAGTAGTAAAATTGGTATTAAACTTATAAGAAAGTCTACACGACTATACATGGAGACAATATTCATTAAGCCCACATACTTGAGAGGATCCTTCAAAGCTATATTAATAATACTATTTGAAATTATACCTGTCATGTTCAAAATAACAATAATTAAATATCCAATTAACCCTAAAACCCCTGCAGTTCTTAGAGCAGAGGTCTCCTGCTGTCTTACTATAAACACATAGAAAAATATGACTAGCAAGATATTTCCTGTAATCCCCATTGAACTGCTTATTAAGTATATATTGTTAAAGGGTACAAAAGAATTCAGTATAATAGGTAAAATATTAAATATAATGCCTATTACTGCAAGTTGTGCTGCCATTTTAATCTTCATCATAGTCCCTCCTTATAACACTGTTATAATAAGGTTCTACAAATGTAAATATTTTCCTGCTTAATTTTACAATATATTTGGAAATTATTTGAAATTATATGCCACATACTCAATTTCTGATATCTGATGTGGCTGTCACCTATCCCTCATCTTCCTCTGGTATATAGCACTTCGTATACCACCTGACAGAGCAATCTTCAAATTCCTTGTCATAGTTAATTTTCTCCCATAAAAAAGCCTTGAATAGGGGATGAATATTAATTGGGCCCATGCTTTTCCATGGATACCTACTCATTAGCTTAATAGCTTCACTCCAATCTCCAGTCGATTGTAGTTCGGAAACAAGTAGATCATTATCTTTTTCAACAAGAGTATTTTCTAAAGCATATTCCTGTGTATTAAATTTAAACCTCCATCTGTTATCTTCAAGCATCTTACCAAATAAGGATAGCTTTCTCCCTGCTGCCCCAAACTCCGCTATAACCTCCCAATTGTCCATTTTATACCTCCTAATAATGAATATTTAAACCATTACTTTTTCATTTTCTGGTTAAAGAGGATGGATTTTTCGTTTTATGGACTTAATTTACATATTTTTACACTTATTTTACTAAGTATTAGCAGCTAATGTTTTATTATAAAAATATAATTTCTCTTTATATTAATAATTCTATTCATAGAGTTTCTATTAAATACTATTCTTTCAAAGGTATTAGGCAACAATGAACCTGTCACCTTTTAAGTCAGATGATTTTGCTATTTTAATCCGAATATCTTACTTACTGCCTTTTCCTTTGTTACTATAGCCCCACGTGGACAAAGCTCCTGACAGCAAAAACATCGAATACACTTGCTGTAATCCCATTTAGGTATTACTTTGACATTCTGTTTTACAAAGGATATTACCCTAGGTTTTTCAGGGCAGACCTCACTACATTTCTTGCAGCCAATACATTTTTCTCGGATCAAAACTGGATTTGGAGCAGTCAATGAAGTTATAAAATTATTTAGCTTTGGACTTACAGAATTAATTACCTTTGCATTTCTTGAGAGTATAAAGTCTTTACATTTCATATTCTCAATTTTTTCTCCAAGAACATTAATTTCTTCTGGAAGTACTGGTCCCCAGTTTGTATCATGAGCTGCCTTTAAAAAAGGTACAGTCAAAACATCATCATAGCCAATTAACCTTACTGCTGTTGAATCAACTGCTGTAAGTGATTTTCCCATAATTAATGTATCCATCTTTTTAGGAGTACCATTTCTAGGCCCATTTCCTTCCATTGCAATTATACCATCAAGTATTGCAAAGCTAGTTTTCACAACAGAATTTAAATCCAATAACATTTTGCTGAAGTTTATTAAGTTTGGTGATTTTGTATGCCATGCTGCCTTTTTAGTACCAGGTACACAGCCAAATTGATTCTTAACAGCACCTGTATAATACATCATTGCATGAGTTTTAAGCTTCGGAAGGGTTATGACTACATCTGCCTCATAGGCTGCCTTTGCAATATTCCAAAACTTATACATTAATGGATTACTTAGCTCCACATGTACTTCTTCATTAAAATCAACAAACTTAACTCCATATCTGTCAGCTACCTCCATTAACCCTGATTCCTCAGCAGCTTTTTTCCCATCTCCAGAACCTGGAGAATCACCAAATATTATATTATTACTGTACTCCTTAACTATCCTTACAACTGCTTCAAAAACTGCATAATGTGTTATAACCGGTGAGCCCTTTTCAATTATGCTGAGAAAATTAGGCTTTAATAGAACTCTGCTATTTTCAGGTATTAGAGTTCTTAAAAAAAAAGTACCACCCAAAAGTTCAAAGCCTTCTCTTAGCTTTTTTTCAATATTATCAACATCGTAATCCGTACACTTTAAAAGAGCAACGTTTTCCATAATATCCCCACCTTTATATTTAATTATATCCCAATTAATACATATTCTACACCTTGCTGTGCATTTAAGAAATAAAAAATACCGCTGAGCCCAGTACTCTGCCCACGGTATTATTATATCTTGATTTTTACAGTATAAGAGACACCCTCTTGTAGTTCTATTCTTTCTTTTCCCAGTAAATATCCTCAACTAAGGCATCCATAACCTTCTCAATAGCCCATATTTCCACAGGTCCAGACTCACCATAGTTGCTTACAGTTTTAATTCCATCCTCATAAACTAGTGTCGTAAGCACATTGGGCTGGTCATGGCCATCTATTAAATATTTTTCTCTAAGCTCCTTAAATCCAAGCTTCTCCATAAGACCAGAAAGTCTTTTAAAATCAGTATCATCGATAGTTCCAACAAATACCCCTATTTTATCAACATGGTATTTACCCACATATACTGCTTCCCCGCTACTTTTAAATGTTACTTTAAATACAGGGTAGGGTTCCTTTGACATTACTCTTTCCATGGAAATCTCTTTTATACCATTAATAGTATTATTCAAACTCATCACTTCCTATCTTAATATGCTTCTAAAGCACTTTTTAACAATGATTCAGAAGCATATACTAAACAATTTATTTAATTACTAAGCTTAAATCCATTTATCCACTTTCAAGACTCTCACTTCTATAAGTGGGAGTACCATTGCCTACTTTGGTGGGGGTAGAGTCCCCCACCAAAGTCTCAATGTCCAGCTTTAGCTGGACGAGTTCACTCTGTCATTATTGTAACTCCAATTAGGCCAGGTCCTGTATGCACACCTGCAACTGGACTTATATCACTGAAACCTAATTTAATTATATTTGGCAGCTCTTTAACCCTTTTATAAAGCTCCTGTGCTTCTTCCTTAGCTCCGCCATGAAGTACCCAAACCTTTGCCCTCTCTTGTTCAAGTGCTTCTTTTATAATATCAAATACCTTTGATATACTTTGATTCCTACCTCTTACCTTTGTATAGGTATAGTAAATTCCCTCTTTACTAATTGAGATAATAGGTTTAATATTTAAAAATTCCCCTATTGTGCCTGAAACTCTTCCAATTCGTCCACCCTTTATAAGGTACTTAAGGGTATCTAGCACATAGTATATCTTTATTTTATCCCTAAGCCTGGGAAGTACTTTAATGATTTCTTCAAAGCTTTTACCAGCATTAATCATTTCTCCACATTCTAGTACTATAGCTCCTGCTCCAAGGGATATGGCTAATGAATCAAACACCTCAAACTTCATTTCTGGGTGGTTCTCACTAACCAGTCTAACAATATTATTAGTACCGGATAATCCAGCAGAAATTGTTACTGCGATTATATGTGTGTACCCCTCTTTATTAAGTTTAACAAAAAGACGATCAATTTCATCCATTGAAGGGAGCGAGGTTGTTGGAACCTCAATCTTCATATTGTCATATACTTCATCAGGTGTTATTTCAACTCTATCAGCATATTCTCTGTCCTTATATACAATTTTTAAAGGCAGCATATGGATATTATATTTTTTTATTTCCTCATAGCTTAAATCACTTGTACTGTCAGTCACCAATGCGATTTTGTTCAAAGCTATTCCTCCCTTTAGTATTTTGAAAACTTTATTATATTATACCTAGTATAACATACATCTTATACCATAGTAATATTATTAAGTCATAGAGTCAGTTTTTAATTAAAGTGATTCTATACTTATAATTGTTTTCTAGTATAAATATGTGAAAAAGCTTGCCGCATTATACCTGATGCGGCAAGCTTTTTTGTTACATTTGGTCAGATATTATTAACTTATTCAGTGATTTCTGTGTGTTCAGGTGCTTTTGTCTGTTCAGCTGTTTCTGTTTGTTCAGGAGTTTCTGTCACTTCTTCATTAACAGTATTTTCTTCCAAAATGCTTTCTTCAACTGTATTGCAGCAAACATTGTCTTTATTTAACTGCATTAAGCATTTTGAAACCTTTTTATTAGCTATACCAATACCTAATAAAGCAAATGCAATACCTCCATAAATGCCAATTGATTGAAATATTCCTGGGAGTAATTGTGTTGGCAATAGTTCTTTTTTAACTAAAGCGGCATCAACCCCCTGAGCTACATATTGACTAACGGTCTTATTAAATAAGTAAATATTATTAATTAATAATGCAATTCCAACGAGTCCTACAACTGCAGCAGCAATATACATAACAGTTGAGATAGTAGATTTCATTGATTTTTCAGAACCATTTTTGTCATTAAATTTCATAATAACTTGTCTCCATTTCCGCCTTTAAAGGCTTAAAATAAATTCCAATTTAATACTGACCAATGTAATTTTTTGAATACTTTTTAGGATAGCCTGATGTTTTTTATAATTGCAATATATTATTATTATATTCTAATTTGCTTATAATAATCCTTAAGTAAATTACAGGCAATATCCTATTATTATGAATAAACTGGTACTTAAATTATATCATTGTTACCTACAAGTTTGTACACATTTATAATTATTAACATAAAGTTTTTAAACTGTTCTTTTTTAGCTCCACTTTCTTGAGTCAGAGTGTAAGCCCAAATAACTGGACATAAGTAGTCTTAAAATACTTTTTTCTCATAAAATTGTGCTTAACAGCTTGTCCATATCATAGCAATGAAAGACTAGTACTGTCATCCTGAACATATTGAAGGATCTTAGCACTTAGATCCTTCACTATGTTCAGGATGACAGACATAAACTATGATTTTTTAGTAATTTTGATACAACCATTTGTTATGCAAGCTTACTTTGAAAAAGATCTCCAGTCAACTCCTCTGCTCGCAGCAACTATGCATATATTTACATTGTCTATAGCGAAATTGCTTATAGGTCCTGTAAATGTTATTTTAGAAATAATATTTGAAGATAAGTTAATTCCTAGTGGCTGCCAGTTATTAAGAACAGGTGGAACGAAGTTCCCTGGGGCAGATACTGTTGCAAGTAGATTATTTGATGCATCAAATGCTTGCATAGTTACTGTATCTGTTGAAACATATTTTAAGTCTATTGATGCAATTGGATTAGTAAATATTATATCACGAGAACCGGGTGGATCTTTAAAAAAAATTGTTGTTATTGGCGAAGGTAAGTTTGCAATGTTGCCTGTACCAGCATCAAAACCAATTGGCAGAAGAGCAATCCAGCCTGGGAATGATGCTGTTGTAAAACCAGCATTAATTGGAGGAACAGGGTCAAAGTTGTTAAGTCCAAGTCCCTCGAAGGTTATTAACGAGCATTGGAAGCTTACTGAATTGTTTAAATCAGGCATTTTTACTCCCCCTTAAAACTATACTTTACAAGAATTTTAGAAATCTAACATGATTAATAAATTAATGCCATTGTTTTCCTACTAAATGATATTCAATATAGGTCATAATGGTTACACTATAGATACTTGATTCCCAAATATGTTAATAGTCTTTTAACCAATATTAGTAATATACAAGGAAGTGGTAGCTCTATGAAAAAAATTATATCAATTATATTTTTAATAGCCATTATCCTCACAACTGGGTGTAATAACAGTAAAATTTTAAATTCTGCAAAGCAAATCAGGGATATTTATCAGGGCAAAATCAAAAACTGGCAAGAGGGTGGAGGAGAAGATACAGACATAATTCCATATCAAAGGGAACCTAATTCAGGAAGTCAAACCCTTATGGAGTAAATATGAGGAGGGCTTTAGAGGTTATAATTTTTATTCTACTGCTTGTAATACAAAGCAAGAAGTCACAACAAACGAAATTACAAATGAAGCTTTAAATGAAAATCCTACACCTGTTGTAAAATAGTCAACTTATATTTGCAAACAATATATTCATAGTGAGATAATAATGGAGCAATTCATCAATTATAAACCAAATAGACAATACACCTAAAGGAGAGATTGGTCATGGGGAAAAAAATTTTAATACTTTTATTACTGTTTGCTACTATTATTTCTTTTGTTTCATGTGGAACGGGACGCTTAATAGATAATGGAGGAAAAATATCACAAGTACCTGCACCTTCTAATCGATTTATACCATCCCAAAATATAAATACTGAAAAAGAAAAAGATGCTCCATTTCGCTTTGTAGTTATGGCCGACTCCAGAGGTTCAGATAAGGGTATTAATACAAAAGCTATTTCAAAAACCTTTGAAAGTATTAAAAAAATAGACCCCCAACCCCAATTCGCAGTCATGCCCGGTGACCTTGTTGGAGGAGCAGAGAGTTATTCAGAGATAAAGGCTCAACTGCTTAACTTTAAAAACACAGTTACTAAATACTATCCAATCGACTTCTTTTATCCTGGTTTTGGAAATCATGAGGCATCAGCTGGAACTGATGGTGAGCTGGCATTTGAGGAAGTTTTCTCAGAAATTAAAGCAAATTTTTTGGAAGGATATCATAATACAGTCTACTATTTTGATAAAAATGATACTCGATTTTATATGCTGAACTCCAATCATCCTGGTGAGGGTCACATCATCTCGGATGCACAATTAAACTGGATAAAAGCAAATACAGATACAAATAAAAAACATAATCTTTATTTTTTCCATGAACCTGCCTTCCCATCAGGGTCTCATGTAGGGAGTTCTCTTGATGCAAACCAGCTGCAGAGGGATAAATTCTGGGAAATAATTGATCAATCTGTAAATCCAATTGCCTTTTGCGGCCATGAGCACAACTACACAAGGAGGCATATAAATTCAGATTTCAATGAAACCATCAATGGTAGAGCTTTTAAATTCAGCAAGCTTGTCTACCAAGTTACCACAGGCACCTTCGGTGCACCAGTATATAAGGATTATACTGATAAGAAGAATGTAGATGTACCACCTATTCCTGAATACCATTTTACAGTAATAGATATAAGTAATAATAAAATACAGATCACAGTATATAACCTGGATGGCAAGGTACTTGACCAGTTTGAGCAGTAAATTTGACAACCACCTGATAGAAGAATTCAGTTCTTCTATCAGGTGGTTGTCACTTTTTTCTATCCTTTTATTACAATTCCAAGCAAACTTGCAAGTGAAATAGCCTGGGCAGGTGAGACTATGACTCCTTTAACATCTTCAGCTCTGGCTCCCATTCCATGTAATGAAATTCAAATGTTCTATTAGTAAAAAGAATGGGATTATTGAATGTTATAAAATATGTAAAACGGGTGAACTCCAATTTAGGGAGTAGTAAGCATTGTGGCACACAAAAGGTTTGGCTATACTCCAATTAGTACCCTTGAAGTGATGAAATCTTGGAAGTATTTTCCTCATTTCTTTTTTACTGCTTTAATCTCAGCTAAAATCCATATAATAATAGGTAGTATCACTTGAAAAGGAAAAGCATAATAAGAATAAACTTTAAAAGCCCAATATTTCATCTCCATACTGCTATCATAAACTATGTAAGAAAAATAAACCATTAATAATCCAGTCTGTATCACTATGGATCTATAATCCTTTAGATTAAATATTTTCCCAATTCCTTTACACGCAACTAATAAACAAATTGAGCTTTTTATAAAAACACCAAAAATAAATTCAATAGCTACAGTAACTTCTATTCTTTGCAGGAAATCACCAATACTAATCCTGCTTACAGCTGCATAAGACGGGAAATAATAGCTGTCAAGCATATTGCCTAACACTGTAATGTTTCTAATTGTAGTAATAATAATTATTATTGCTGAAATCATTATCCCCCAATAATAAACCTTAAAAGGTGACTTTTTTGTTTTTAATGAACCGAATACACCTATAAATAGAACTGTTTCAGCAAAGGGAAATGAAAAAGTCAAAAATCCCCCTTTTAACACTGGGATTAAACCATTCCCTAAAATAGGTTTAATATAGTGTAAATGAAGTTGTGGTATTCCCAGCAATTCTACCGCAACTAAAATGAATAATAGGATTGGAAGAAAATACGCTGTGGTTCTTCCCATTACTTCTATTCCCAACCTCACAGCAATAATACACACCAATCCCAAACCAAGCAAAGGCACAAGCATTGGCGTTTCAGGCATGGCTACTATATTGATGAATTCACCAAAGTTTCGAAGCACCAGTGCACCCAGGTGAAAAGCATACCAAATATATATAATTGCAACGGTTTTACCCATTACTTTTCCAAGTGTTATATTCAGAATATCAAATAAATCTTTTCCCGGGAAAAGTGATAGTATTCTTGAAAATACAAGTAACATAGGAGCAGCCATAATAATTCCCACTATTCCGGCGATCCATGAATCATTTTTAGCCTCTCCTCCAATACCAATAATGAGTGTACTTCCAATTACGAATACGATTAAAAGACCTATTGCTTCCTTGTCTGTAATTTGCTCCTTTTGCATTATAAACCTACTTTCCAAATATAGAAATAATTAATTCCCTAATTGGCCTTACAGGGCTTGGAATCTTTACCTCCAGGGACAATAATATGGCAATTGTAAATGAAAAGAATCCTATTACTGTATTAGCCCAAAAGTCACGCCAAAGTTTTTGCTTGTATAAGGGAATAAACTCGTAAAAAACCAATAATGAATATCCTATAATTACCAATGCTAACATAATGCTACTCACCTTCTTCTAAGGGGTTTGATAAAATAGCACTATTTCGAATATGTACCTTTGTTAATACATTAACCTCTATATTTTTAAATTTTTCTTCCCAATCACTGCTTACACGATTCCATTCTTTAGTTTTATCTTCTCTTAACTTTGCTCCAAATCCGAATATATCTACATCATATTCTGATTGCATTTTTTTAATTAAA
>JBEQBT010000037.1:0-18793 GCA_041639705.1 Clostridiaceae bacterium
CAAATGTTGAAAATGTAGCAATAGTTCCAGTGGGTATTTCAAAATACAGAGAAAAACTTTTTTCTATTGAAGGATATACTAAGGAGTCTTCAAATAGTGTAATTAAACTTGTACATAAAATGCAAGTGAGATATACAAAGGAAACTGGAGAACCATTTGCAAGACTTGCTGATGAATTCTATATAGCTGCTGGTTGTGAGCTTCCCCAATTTGAGCATTATGGAGATTTTGAACAGATAGAAGACGGTATAGGAATGATTAGATATTTTGAGTATCGTGTCAATGAAGATTTAAATGATAAGAATTTAGATGGGAAAGGGAAAAGCTTTGCATTAATAACAGGTACATCTAGTACAGACTTTATGAGGAGGATATCTAATGTAATTGAGAGGAGATTAAATATTAAAATATCTGTTTATACTATTAAAAATAATTTCTTTGGAGAAAGAATTACTGTTACTGGTTTAATAACTGGTAAGGATATAATAGAACAGATAAAGGGAGACATTAAGGAAGATACATTGTTTATTCCATCAAATATGCTTAAAGCTGATGAAGATATTTTTCTTGATGATGTAACATTAGTAAAATTAAAAGAGGAATTAAATGTAAAAATAATTAAATGTAAATATTCTGGAGATGGCTTTATAGATAAAATTGTGAATGAGGTGTTGTAATGTCTAAAGAATTAGTAGCAATTGTAGGAAGACCTAATGTTGGTAAATCCACATTGTTTAATAAGCTTACTGGAAAGAGAATTGCAATAGTTGAGGATACTCCTGGAGTTACCAGGGATAGAATCTATTGTCATGTTGAGTGGCTAAGGCATAAGTTTATATTGGTAGATACAGGAGGAATTGAACCTGAAAGTGAAGATATCATTTTAATGCAAATGAAGAGGCAGGCTGAGCTTGCAATAGAAACAGCAGATGTAATAGTTTTTATGGTAGATGGTAAAGAAGGAATTGTACCTGCAGATTATGAAGTCGCAGAAATGTTAAGGAAAACTAAAAAACCTGTAATTTTAATTGTTAATAAAATTGATAATTTAGTATTTGAAGATAATAAATATGAATTTTATAATCTTGGTATTGGGGAACCTTTGGCCATATCAGCAGCCCAAGGACTTGGAATAGGAGATATGCTTGATGAGATAGTTAAGAATTTTAAAGAAATAGCTGATGCTGAAGAGGAATCACCAGAAATTAATGTGGCAATTACAGGGAAACCAAATGTAGGTAAGTCATCCTTGTTAAATATGCTTGCTGGCGAGGAAAGAGTGATTGTCAGTAATATTCCTGGTACCACAAGAGATGCAATTGATAGCTATATAGAAATTAATGGGGATAAGTTTTTATTTATTGACACTGCTGGCATAAGAAGAAAAAGTAAGGTTAAAGAAGAGGTTGAAAGATATAGTGTAATTAGATCCCTTGCAGCCATTGAAAGAGCAGATGTATGCCTTGTAATGGTAGATGCTGAGGAGGGAGTTACTGAGCAGGATGAAAAAATTGCTGGCTTTGCCCATGAAGCAGGAAAGGGCATTGTTATAGTAGTTAATAAATGGGACTTAATTGAAAAAGATGATAAAACCATGAATGAATTTGAAAAAGCAATTAGAAGAGATCTTGCATTCATCGATTATGCTCCAATTACTTTTATATCTGCAAAAACAGGACAGAGGCTTACCAAGTTAATTGAAACTATTAAGTATGTTGATAATCAACATGCTATGAGAGTTAAGACAGGAGTGCTCAATGAGGTGATAAATCAAGCTATTATGATGAAGCAGCCTCCTGTTGAGAAGGGAAAATTGTTAAAAGTATATTATGTCACTCAAGCATCTACAAGACCTCCAACATTTGTTTTCTTCGTAAATTATACAGAATCCATACACTTTTCCTATGGAAGATACCTTGAAAACCAGCTTCGAAAGCATTTTGGAATGGAAGGTACTCCAATTAGATTTATTTATAGAGAAAAGAAAAAGGATTAGAGGTGCAACTATGAAGGTAGGAATAGTAGGTGCAGGCAGCTGGGGAACAGCTACAGGAATACTATTAGGTAATAAGGGTTATGAAGTTAAAGTATGGGATAGAAAGATAGAGTTAATAAATGAAATTAATACTTCTAGAGAAAATAGTAGATATCTTCCTGGAATTAAAATACCTGATAATTTAACTGGGGTAGAGGATATAAAGAGAGCCATCAATAATGCAAATGTGATAGTAATGGCAATTCCATCCCATGCTGTAAGAGGTATATGCAAGAATTTAATGGATGTTATAAATGAAGATCAGGTTATTATTAGCTTGGCTAAAGGAATTGAAAATGGAACCTATAAAAGGATGTCTGAGATAATTGAAGAGTTTTACCCACATAATCCTATTGGTATTCTATCAGGCCCTAGCCATGCTGAAGAGGTTTCAAGGAACATCCCAACAACTGTAACCTCCTCTTCAAAATCAAAGGCCACAGCAGAATATATTCAGGACCTGTTTATAACTTCTGAGTTTAGAGTATATTCAAACCTAGATTTAATTGGAGTAGAGCTTGGAGGAGCTGTTAAAAATGTAATTGCCCTAGCTGCTGGAATATCTGATGGATTAGGATATGGCGATAACACTAAAGCAGCATTAATGACTAGGGGTATTGCAGAGATTGCAAGGCTTGGGGTTGCACTTGGAGCTCAGCCAATGACATTTGCAGGGCTTGCAGGAATAGGAGATTTAATAGTAACCTGTACAAGTATGCATTCTAGAAACAGGCGAGCTGGAATTTTAATAGGTGAGGGAAAAACAGTTGAAGAAGCATTAAATGAAGTAAAAATGGTAGTAGAGGGAGTCAATACAACAAGGTCAGTATATGAACTTACTAAAAAAATTAATATTGAAATGCCCATTACTAATGAACTATACAAAGTACTTTATGAGAAAAAACCAGCAAAGGATGCTGTTATAGAATTGATGCTAAGAGATAAAAAACATGAAATAGAAGAAATTTCTAAAAAGATGTGGTAATTGAAAACCGCATCTTTTTTTTGTTCTAAAAAAAAATATAAAAAAATATATATGAATAAGGAGATTATAAAAGGGGGGCAGGGCTGTGGAGAATTTTGATATATATGCAGACATAGCCGAGAGAACACAGGGTGATATATACGTAGGAGTAGTTGGGCCGGTAAGAACAGGTAAATCAACTTTAATTAGGAGATTCATGGACTTACTTGTTATACCAAATATAAACAATAATTATAAAAAAGAAAGGGCAAAGGATACTCTTCCACAAAGTGGTTCAGGAAAAACCATAACTACAGTAGAGCCTAAATTTGTGCCTAATGAGGAAGCTGTTGAGATAGAATTAAATGACAAGGCTAAAATGAGAGTAAGAATGGTAGATTGTGTTGGCTACATGGTAAATGGTGCAACTGGACATATTGAAAATGATGTGCAAAGGATGGTAAAAACCCCATGGTTTGATGAAGAAATTCCATTTATTCAGGCTGCAGAGATTGGAACTAGGAAAGTTATAAACGAACATTCAACCATTGGACTTATGGTAACTACAGATGGCTCAATTACTGATATACCAAGGGAAAACTATATTGAGCCTGAGGAAAAGGTTATAAAGGAGCTTCAGAATATAAATAAGCCATTTATAATACTTTTAAATTCTACCCATCCATATAATCCGGATACAATTAGTATTAGAAAAAATATGGAAGAGAAGTATAATGTCCCTGTATATACTATTGATGCCTTAAATATGAAAATTGAAGACATAAATAGCATATTGGAAAAGGTACTGTATCAGTTCCCTGTGAAAGAAATTGGAATAAAACTTCCTGAATGGGTTGAATCACTTGAAATTGAACATTGGTTAAAGAAAAACTTCATATTAGCAATAAAAAATTCTATGAAATCATTGGGTAAGCTTAGGGACATTAAGCCTGCAGTAAATGATTATAAACAGTATGAATTTATTGGGGACATACAAGTTGATGAAATGAAGCTTGGGGAAGGAACCGCAAAGATTACAATGAAAACAAAGGATGGATTATTCTACAAGGTTCTTGGAGAAGTACTGGAATGTAATATTGAAAATGAGTATGGACTACTTAGCATTATGAAGGGATTAAAAATAGCAAAAAAAGAGTATGATAAAATTTCTGAAGCGTTAAAAGATGTTAGAGAAACAGGTTATGGAATGGTATCCCCGGATGTATTTGAGCTAAAGCTTGAGGATCCTGAGATAATAAGACAGGGTAATAGATATGGGTTGAAGCTAAAAGCAAGTGCTCCCTCACTTCACTTTATAAGAGCTAATGTGGAAACAGAGGTATCTCCAATTGTAGGAACAGATAAGCAGGGAGAAGATCTTGTAAAATCACTACTTGAACAATATGAAAGTGATCCACAAAAATTATGGCAGGCTAATATGTTTGGTAAATCATTAGAAGAATTGGTTAAAGAAGGGCTTCAAAATAAGTTGTTTAAGATGCCTGAGGATGTTCAGGAAAAACTCCAAAAGACATTACAAAGGATTATAAATGAAGGTAATGGTGGATTGATTTGCATAATTCTATAGTTAAAAATTAATAAAATAGGGTATAAAAATAGCCCCGGATTTCCGGGGCTTATATATTTAGAATGCAAAATAGTCGTTCATTTTGATACAACCTTGTTTTGTGTCAGTCGTCTTTTTTACTTTATTGCCAGATTCTTTTACCTCCACAAGATTGTCTTTTATCAATTTTAAGTTACTGATATCCATGATATCCTCACCTTCCTTTTAATTTGGTTCTTACCTCTTTAAAATACGGTTCGGTAGTACTTTACGTAAAAGATTCATCTAACCTGTGGAATATTCCTTGAGATAAGGTCACCACAATATTGGAATACATGATATTACCTCCCAACAAAAATTAATTGCATTTATCATCTAGTAATTATATAATATCATAGGCGTTTTATTAACACAAACTTGATGTACTTGTGCAAATTTTCTTAAAAATGAATATCTAGGGTTTAATATGAATGGGTGCTGTTTTCCTTAGAAGTCCTCAAATCTCCTTCTATCTCCTCCTGTTTCCTCTAAAGTGATGCGTTTCAATAAAAAAGAAATTTCTAATTTTCAAAATTTTATTTATATAATGTAATATCAAATTTAGATTTTAAAAAGGCTTTTGTATGACATTTATGTATTACTCTGTGATATAAAATTATTATTAAAATTTAAATTTAATTAAAAAATAAAAATCTTGAAGGATATTGTGTGTTTTTGCAGAATAATATCATTATATAAAAGATAGAGGACGATTTTCCAATTTGAACAATATAGGATTTTCCATGAACTTGTTTTAATAATATATGCAATTCTACTTGGAGGAAATAATGGAGAAAAAAAGAAAAAATAGGAGAGTCTTAATAATACTATTAATTGTATTTTTTGCATTGGCATATTTAATTATAAATAATTCAGAAAAAACAGTTAAGGTTGCATATCATGAATTTGAAGACAAGATAGATTTTAATGGCTTCTATTTTATAGATGAATATGTTTTATTTAGAGGTGATACCAAAGGAATTGAAATGAAATATAAATCTGGAGATTTAGTATCAAAGGGTACTAGAATTTCTGATAATATTATTGCTAATGAAGCAGGCATGATAATTACCCATATAGATGGATATGAGAATAAATATAATAAAGAGAATATTAAAAACATTACTGCAAAAGAAATAAATAGTATTGTTTTAAATGCAAAAAATAATCCTGGAATAAAAGTAGTGAATAATAGCCAGTGGTATGTTAGTGCTTTACTAGAGCTGGATGATAAAAAATACTTCAAAAAAGGTATGGTAAAGGATGTAAATATTAATAATAAATATTATACTGCAGATGTAATAAATATCTTAAGAAATAATAATTCAATTATATTAATACTTAGAATTAAAAACGATCTAAATGTGAAAAATCTAAGTAGAGTTATTAAAGGGTATATTGTAAAATCTAAATATGATGGTATAACCATTCCACAAACGTCCATAATTGATTATAATGAAAGTAAGGGTGTATTTATTAATATCAATGGATATGCAGAATTTAGAAAAGTTAAGGTAATATCAACAATTAATAATAATGCAATAGTGGTTCCAGAAAAAAAGTCAACGCCTGAGCTTATGGAATATGATGAAATTATATGCAATCCAGATGGATTAGAGATTGGCCAAAAAATAAGATAATGGGGCGATATAATGGGAGTATTAGAAAATTGCAAAGATATAAAAGAGAAAATTGACAGGGCAAAAGGAAAAGCAGAAAGAAACGATGAGGAAATACTTCTAGTAGGTGTAAGCAAGACCCAACCTGCAGAAAAGTTGATTGAAGCATTTAATAGTGGAATAAATGTATTTGGGGAAAACAAGGTTCAAGAGTTAATTCAAAAGTATCCACTTGTAGAAGGGATAAAATGGCATTTTATTGGTCATCTTCAAAAAAACAAAGTAAAGTACATAATAGATAAGGTGGAGTTAATTCATTCCTTAGACAATAATGAATTAGCAGAAGAAATTAATAAAAGAGCTGGGAAAATAAACAGGATAATGCCAGTATTAATACAAGTTAATATTGGAAGAGAAAACACTAAATCAGGTGTTTTAGAAGAGGATGTTATAGAATTTTCAAAACTATTAAGCAAATATCAAAATATTCTTGTTTTAGGTATTATGGCAATACCACCTGTAAATGGAAATAATGAAGTTACAAGAAATTATTTTAAAAAGGTTTATAAGATTTATGATGAAATAAAAACCTATAAATATGATAATTTTGACATTAAGTATTTGTCCATGGGAATGACAGGAGACTTTGAAATAGCAATAGAAGAAGGAGCAAATATTGTAAGAGTTGGTACTGGAATATTTGGGAAAAGAAATTATAATAGGGGGGAGTAAAATGTCTAGTAAATTATTAAAGCCATTTAATAAAATGATGGGTGCAATAGGCCTTATTGATGATGAAGAAGAAGCAGTTGATTACGAAGACAGGGATGATGATGATGAATATGAAGAGCCTGAAATTGTAAATTCAAACCTGAGAAAGAATAAAATTGTAAGCATAAAAAACAACTCTGCACCTAAGGTTATACTAAAAAAGCCTGGTGAATTTCAGGATATTTTAGAATTGGTTGATGCTGTAAAATCAAAAAAAATTGTTGTAATGAATATGGTTGATATTGAACAAAAGCTTGCTCAAAGAATGATTGATTATTGTGTAGGAGCTTGCTATGCATTGAATGGTTCATTTCAAGAAATTGGAAAGTCTATATATCTAATTGCTCCTGAAAATGTGGAGATATCTAATGAACTAAAACAGGTATTAAACAAGAATGGTTTTTTCTCATTCAATGACAGATATTAGTCAAAATTGAAATAATAATAATGAGCTATACATATTTTACAAGAGGTAGTTGCCTATGGATTACACAAAATATATAGAAATGTATCCTGAAAATAAAGAAAAAATTTCAATTTTTATGGACAAGATTACAAGAGTTAAAAGAACTTGGGAAGAAAGCTTTACTGACTTCCTAAATCCAGATGAACAAATGCTTCTTAAAAGAATTTGTAAAAATGAAGAAGTATATTCAGAGTTTATAGGGGGAAAGGGTTACTTTGAAAGAGCAATATCAGTTATAAGCTGCAGCAAGTATTTGGGTAGTTTCCCTATTGATATAGTTAGAGCAAAGGGTAATTTTAAGTTTGAAAAGTTAAATCACAGGGATTATCTTGGAACTATACTTTCCCTTGGAATTAGAAGAGAAAAAATTGGAGATATAAATGTTTTTGAAGATGGAGCTGAGGCATGGTTATCTACTGAAATAAGTGATTATATTAGTTTCAATTTAACTAAAATTAAACATACTGGGATTAAATGCGAAAAAATTTCATATGATGAAACTCGAGAAAAGGTACAAAATTTTAGAGAATTGAATGCAAATATCTCTTCAATGAGATTGGATTGCATAATTGCTTCAGTAATTAATGTGTCAAGAAGTGAAGGAGCAAGCTTAATAAAAAGTGGGAATGTTAAGGTTAATTATAATGTTGAAAATGAATTCTCAAGAAAAATAAATGAAGGGGATTTGCTTTCAATTAAAGGATATGGAAGATATCAAATTGACAATATTATCAATGTAACTAAGAGCCAAAGGTTAAATATTGCAATAAAAAAATTTATTTAGGAGGGATATTATGGCGATAACACCAAATGAAATAAGTAATAAGGACTTTAAAAAAGTATTTAGAGGATATGATATAGATGAGGTTGATGAATTTTTAGAACAGTTAGTTGATGACTATGAAAAAATATATAAAGAAAATCTTTCATTGAAGGAAAAAATAAACCTGTTAAATGAAAAAATTGAGCATTATTCTAACATTGAGGGGACTCTTCAAAACACTCTAATACTTGCTCAAACAGCTGCAGAGCAAGCAAAGGATAATTCTAAACGTGATGCAGAACTAATCATAAAGGATGCTCAGGAAACTGCAAACAATATTATTAGAAAAGCAGAAGAGCATGTACTTGAAATCAACAAAGAACATGAGATGTTAAAACAAAATTATTCAATGTTTAAATCAAGATTTGAAGGAATGCTTAAGGCACAGCTTGAATCTATTGGAAAATATGAAGAGTAAATAACCATAAAATATTGCAATAATATTAAAACCTGTCCATATAGGTCAGGTTTTTTGCACGAATAAAGTCAGTTTACTATGAGTAGAAATATACTTAATTTGTTATAATATAATTATATATTTCTAATAAAATAGTTTTTGCTTATATAGAATGAAGGAATATTATCTAAATTTATAGATTGAAAAATATTAAATATGATAGTAAACATGTAGGTGGTAAAGTGGTGAAGCTAAAAAAAGTATTAAAAAAAGATGGATACACTGAAAAACAGGGAAAACCATTTATTATAGCAGGACCCTGTAGCGTTGAAAGCTATGAATTGATGGAGAGAACTGCTATATTTTTAAAAGGTATGGGAATAGAATATATGAGGGGTGGAGCTTTCAAACCAAGAACTTCTCCTTACAGCTTTCAGGGACTTGGAAAAGAGGGACTTGAAATATTGAGAAGCATTAAACAAAAGCACAATATTAAAATAGTCACAGAGCTAATGGATATAAGGGATTTAGAAGCAATAAATGATATTGCAGATGTTATACAAATTGGTTCAAGAAACATGTATAATTACTCCTTATTGAAAGAAGTAGGAAAGACTAAAAAAATAATTTTATTAAAAAGAGGTATGTCTGCAACAATTGAAGAATGGTTGAATGCTGCAGAATATATTGCAATTGAAGGAAATAGTGAGATAATACTTTGTGAAAGAGGTATTAGAACATTTGAAACATATACAAGAAACACATTAGATTTGAGTTGTATTCCTGTGATTAAGCAAAAGACAAATTTAAAGGTGATTGCTGATCCAAGCCATGGAACAGGCATTAGGGAACTTGTAAAACCAATGAGCCTAGCTGCTATTTCAGCAGGAGCAGATGGGCTCATGATTGAGGTGCATCCTGATCCGGATAATGCCATTTCTGATGCAAGCCAGTCTGTTAATTTTGAACAATTTGAAGAAATCTATAAGAAAGTTTTTAAATTATATAACTGTTTAATGTTAGAGTAGTTACATAAAAAGCCAGAGAAGCTAAACAATGCTTCTCTGGCTTTTTATGAATTATTGAAGCTATACTAATTTATTTAAAATTAATGAAAAAACTATAATATTTTTAGTGATAAATAGGGAAAATAGAAATGGAGGGGATGAAATGTCCGATAAGGAATTTGAATACAAGGAAATGATAAAAAGTGTTGCTGCTCAGTTGGAAAGAGCTAAGTTAGGAAACTATGTAGATTTAATGCAAAATCCTGGAAGAATGATTTTTTTAAATCTGTTTGCTGGAATTGCAAGAGGTTTTGGAATAGCTATTGGATTTACAATACTTGGAGCAATAGTTTTATATCTTCTTCAGAGACTTGTAATATTAAATTTGCCAATAATCGGAGGATTTATTTCTGAAGTTGTTAAGTTAGTTCAATTAAATGTTAGATAGGGGTGATTTGATGGAAAATAATAAACTTCAGTATTATAAAAATCGTCTTGTTGAAGAAAAAAAGAACGTGACAGAAGCAATGGAAGGAATGCTTGAAAATGGTCTTGCAGACAGTCAGAGTGTGGAAACCCAGGAATTATCTATGATAGACAATCATCCTGGGGATATGGGTACAGAAATGTTTGATAAGGGAAGGCGATTTGCATTGATTAGAAATGAAAAGGATATTATTGATAAAATAGATGATGCAATTGACAGGATAGAAAATGGCAACTACGGAAATTGTGAATTGTGTGGGAGGCAGATTCCCGAGGAAAGGTTAGAGTTTATACCTTATGCTAACACCTGTATTGATTGTGAAAGTAGTAAAGTCGATTATACAACCTATAGATATGACAGACCTGTAGAAGAGGAAACTCTGGACCCATATGGTACTTATTTTATGGATGTTAGTGGTGATCAGGAAGATGAAATTATGTATGATGGAGAGGATGCATGGCAGGACGTTGCTAAATACGATATGTTTCCTGGAAGAAATGAAGGGTATTATGATGATGATTTTTCACCGGAAGCAGATGAAGGAATAGTTGAGTTTACTGATGGCATAAGCAATCAACAATATAAGGATCAGATTCCTTGATAACAAAAGACTTGCATGAAAGCAAGTCTTGTTTTATGATTTAATAGTACTTAATCTGAAAAAACAATAATTAATTATTTTGAAACAATAGGGGGGTTAACATGAAATTTTTGTACATTGCTTTAATTGTGATACTGGATCAAATAACTAAATTTGCTGCAAAGACCAAACTCCAATCCGTTGATAATATTGACTTAATACCTGGATTCTTTTCTCTATCCTATGTAGAAAATCGTGGCGCAGCCTTCGGTATTTTAAGGGGTAACAGAATACTTCTTGTAGGTGTAACAACTTTAGTTACCATATTTATTATTTATTATATAATTAAGTATAAGGATATTAATAAATATTTTAGATTAAGCTTAATTCTTATTGCAGCAGGAGCCATTGGAAACTTAGTTGATAGAATAACTTTAGGCTATGTAGTTGATTTTTTTCACTTTTATATAAAGGATATATTTGATTTTGCGATTTTTAATATTGCAGATATAAGTGTTGTTAGTGGAACTATTTTGCTTGCGCTTAACATAATTTTTGTAAAGGACTGAAATATCAAGCCTTGATTAACATTGAGGTAAATATGAAGATGAACAAATAGGCTAATTAAAAAAGTGTAAAGCTGCAAATCAATATAAGAGTCATAGAATTGGATAAACACTGGAGTGATTTTATGGAAGATGAGAATATATATTTTACAGTTTCAAATGAAGATGCAGGAAAAAGAATAGATACTTATATCAGTGAGAAAATAGAGAATATGTCTAGATCACATGTTCAAAAACTGATTGGTGAAAATAATGTTTATGTTAATAATAGAGAGGCAAGAAGTAATTATAAAATAAGGATTGGGGATATAATAAAAGTTGTTATTCCTGAACCTGTTGTGCTAAATTTGGTAGCTGAAGATATAGATATTGATATATTGTATGAAGATGAGGATGTTGTTGTAGTTAATAAACCTCAGGGAATGGTTGTTCATCCTGCTGCTGGCAATTATACAGGTACTCTTGTTAATGCATTGCTTGGAAAGTGCAATTTATCAAGTATTAATGGAGTAATTAGACCTGGGATAGTACACAGAATAGATAAGGATACCTCAGGGATTTTAGTTGTTGCAAAAAATGATGTTTCACATAACAATCTTGCTGAACAGATAAAAAATCATACTGTTTCAAGGGTTTATATAGCACTTGCTGAAGGAATTATAAAGGATGATGAGGGAACAATTAATGCACCTATTGGAAGACATCCTGTTGAACGAAAAAGAATGGCAGTCGTAAGTAGAAATGGAAGAAATGCAATAACCCACTTTAGGGTTTTAGAGCGATATAAGGAAAATACTCTTATTGAAGCAAGATTAGAAACTGGAAGAACACATCAAATTAGAGTTCATATGGCATATATTGGTCATCCTCTTGTAGGTGATCCTGTATATGGGTATAAAAAACAGAAATATAAGTTAATTGGGCAGGCACTTCATGCTAAAACCCTTGGGTTCATTCATCCAACTAAGTGTGAGTATATGGAATTTAATGCTCCAATTCCAGAATATTTTAAAAACTTATTAAATAAATTGAAATGAATGTTGAATATCCTTGGAATTTATGCTATCTTACCCTTATACCTTTAAGTAGTCCCGTGAGACTGTAAGGAGACATATAAAATTTTGCTTTTTACTTCTTACAGCCATGTAGGAAGTATTTTGCCATTCTGTGGTAAGGACAAATTTTATTTTTAAGATAATACATTAATAATGATGCATTAGCTTAAACTAAAAACAAGTATGTGGGGGTGAAAAATTGCAGATTAAAGCACAATTACTAGATGAAAAGGGAATAAATAGATCCATAATAAGAATTTCTCATGAAATAATTGAAAAGAATAAGGGAGTAGAAGATATTGCTATTGTTGGAATTAAGACCAGAGGAGTACCTCTTGCAAAACGTATAGCAAGATATATTGAAGAATTTGAAGGAGTGGAAATACCAGTAGGTGATTTGGATATTACTCTTTACAGGGATGATTTATCAGAGCTATATGAGCAGCCAAATTTAAATCGTAGCAATATTAAATTTGATATTAGAAATAAAATAGTAATACTTATTGATGATGTAATATACACTGGTAGAACAGTTAGAGCAGCAATGGATGGAATAATACGTATTGGAAGACCAAAGTCAATTCAACTTGCAGTATTAGTTGATAGGGGACATAGAGAACTACCTATAAGACCTGACTATGTTGGCAAGAATGTTCCAACATCCTTGCAGGAAATCGTTCATGTTAAATTGGTTGAAACTGATGGTGAGGACAAGGTTATAATAACGGAGTAAATAATAGTGACAGGCTCATAACTCCTGAGCCTGTCACTATTATTCTGTCTTCATTGTTTTAATAAAGCCTTCATCTGGTGTTACATAAATAGTTTTGTTTGTATAATAAATCACCATTCCTGGTTTTGCCCCGCTTGGCTTTTTAACATTTTTCTTTTCTGTATAGTCAACAGGAACATTTGCAGAATTTTTCGCTTTACTATAAAATGCAGCAAGTTTTGCCCCTTCTACTAATGCAGTATCTGAAACACCGCCGTTTTTTGATTTGATTATAACATGGGACCCTGGAATATTTTTAGTATGCATCCACATGTCACTTGAAACAGCAAATTTAGTCGTCAAATAGTCATTCTGGTTATTATTTTTTCCTACATATATTTCAAAACCATCGCTTGATTTATAATGATATGGCATGGTTTTTTGCTGTTTTGAAGCTTTAATTTTTTTCTTAATATAACCAAGCTCCCATAATTCACTTTTAATTTCTTCTATTGTCCCTATATCTGTGGCATTCTCAAGATTAAATAGAATAGACTCCAGATAACTATGCTCTTCTTGACTTTCCTTTAACTGTCTTGTAACAACCTCAATTGTGCTTTTCTCTTTAGCATATTTTTTGTAATACTTCTGTGCATTTTCAACAGGAGTTAAGTCCTTATCAAGTATAATTTTGATTTTTGAATAATTAGGATCATAAAAATTTTCAAGCTCTACCTCTTCAGGGTAATTTTTAAGAATATATTGATTAGCCATTATAAGATCTCCATATATTTTCCACTGCTCAAAACTCTTACAATCCTCAAGCTTCAAAATGTGAATTTGAATCTTTTTGCTATTTCTCTCTATTAGATTAGAAATAAGTTTAAATATATCGTTAAATTTTTGCTTTAAAGTATCCTTTAAGTTCTTTTGACTGTAATAAGCATCAAGTAGTTTACCTGGTGAGTCATAGTATTCCATAACTGCATTAGAATATTGCTCTAGTGGGAAAATATAATAATCAAACATTGATGTTGAATCATAAAATATTATGTATCTAAAATCCATACTTTTTATCTTTGCCATAAAATGAAAAAAACTTGAAATAATAGTATCCTTTTCTTCTGAAGCTAGTTCCTTAACTTTTTCTCCATAAAATTCACCACAAATTTCCTTTGAAAGAGGTTTGCTTATTCCTAGAAATTTGTCTGTTAGCAAATTTGCTATACTGCCATCATTTGGATCATTTAAATAGTTTGTTAATTTATCTGTGGTTATTTCTAATGGATTTACTTTTTCTTTTAAAGGTGGTATTACATAATCACAACCAGGGAGTACTTCCCTATATCTATTCATATTGCTGCCAATGTGTTTTATTGAATCAACAATTTTTCTTTCGTTATTTAGTAGTATTATATTGCTGTGCTTACCCATTATTTCTGTGACAAGATAGAACTGTGCAGAATAGCCTAACTCATCTTTACTTTCAATTTTTAATTCTATTATTCTATCAAAATTAATCTGATTAACCTCTAAAAGCATGCCATCCAATAGGTATTTTCGTAAAATCATACAAAATGTAGGTGGCACTTTGGGGTTTTCCATAGCCTGTTCTGTAATATGAACTCTTGGATAGGAAGGATTGGCACAACACAGTAGTTTTTTCGTTTTTCTTTCCTTCTTGAACATTAAAATTATTTCATCCTTAGTAGGTTGATGTATTTTTTCTAACCTACAATTTATAAGATTAGAAAGCTCTTTTATAATGCTTCTTGTAAAAGCTCCATCAAATGGCATTTTAAAACCTCCAATAAGTATTTATAATGATGTATAATATAAATAAAATATCAATATATATAGTGTAATAATTATTAAAAATACTATGATTTAAAGTATATCATTTAATTATGATTATTGAAAGGTAGGAGGAAAATATGATTTTTGCAAAAATGCATGGCCTGGGGAATGATTTTATAGTTATTGACAACAGGGATGAGGAAATAAAAAATCTAAATGATCTTGCTTTGAAAATATGCGATAGACATTTTGGAATAGGTGCTGATGGGATATTAATTGTTGAAAAATCCAACTTAGCTGATATTAAAATGATTATAATTAATTCGGATGGAAGTACTGCAGAAATGTGCGGCAATGGAATACGATGTTTTAGTAAATATTTATATGAAAAGGATATTATAAAGAAACAAGCTATGAATATTGAAACACTAGCTGGCATAATGAAGGCCGAATTAAGTATTGAAAATTCAAAAGTAATTAATATAAGAGTAAACATGGGATCCCCAATATTGGATAAGATGTCAATACCTTTTGACAGTATTGAGAATAACCTTGATTATACTATAGAAGTTGATGATAAATGTTATAATGCCACTACACTTTTACTTGGTGTGCCACACACTATTGTGTATGTTACCAAGATTGATAAAAATGAAGTCATTGATAGTGGTAAGAAAATTGAAAGTTTAGATATTTTTCCGAATAAAACAAACGTAAATTTTGTTAATGTAATAAGCATGGATTCAATTGAGGTAAGAACCTGGGAAAGGGGGGCAGGCTATACACTTGCCTGTGGGACAGGGACATGCGCAAGTGCTGTAGCATGTGTACTGTCAGGTAAAACAAATAATAGGGTAGAAGCAGTTTTAGCTGGTGGAAAATTGCTTATAGAGTACAATGATGGAATTGTTTTTATGACAGGTCCTGCTGAGTTAATATGTGAAGGAAAAATTGAGATTATGTAGGTAAATATAAAAGGTGGTTTTTAAAAACTACCTTTTTGTAATATTTTGTGGACATAATAAATAAATATAATTAGGTGAAAAATTTTCAGGAGGGAGTTGTTTGAAATATAAAATTATTGCTGCATTATTAATGCTTGCAATAGTCATTTCTACGATTGGATGTGTAAAGAAAACAAGCAAAACGAATGTGGAACTGGAGGTAATCAATACACATAGAGTTATTATTGTTGTTGTAGACAAGGAAACAAAGGCTCCAGTTAAAGCTGCTAAGGTATATATATTAGGGGATAATGTTACATATACTACAGATGATTTGGGAAAGACCTCTGAGCTTAATGTAGAACTAAATAAAGATTATTTTACTAAATATTCAGAGGAGATAGCTTCTAGAATGAGAAGTGGTTTAATTAATGTTGCTGTTAAAGCAAGTGGTTATGCAAATCACTTGGAAACTGATTACAGTGTATACCCAGGGGACTCCATATCAATTGTAAGGGTTGAACTTTCAAAGGGTAAGAAATATACTGTTAATTCAAATTCTCCAGATATTAGCTATATAGAAAATTTGATGAAAGCATATGAAAAATATGAAAGCCAAGAAATAAAATCGGATAACATGATTAAATATAAAATTTCTGTTGTTGATGATAAGAACAAGCCAATTGAGGGAGTAAAGGTGGTAATACCAGAGGCAAAGGCAGTAAATACTACTGATAAAAAGGGGAATAGTGAATTAAACATACCCTATATTGAAGAAAGCAATGTAATATATCCTGTTAATAAGGGTTATGGTGAAATAACAATTTTAACGTACAAGGAAGGCTATTTACCTAAGGCAGTAATCAGAGCTCATACTAGCACAAATGAGAAAACGAATGCTTTAGTTATTAAAATTAAAAAATCAAATAAATCAAGTGCTGAAAGTGAAGTTATAAAACCCACTGAAGAATGGGTAAAAGGTGTTCTAGATTCAATTAAAGAGTAACCAATATAAATGCTCCAGAATATAATATTTAAAGAAATATTCTGGAGTGATTTTTTGAAGATTGTAAATAGAACTGCAAAGCTTCCCATATATGTATTTTCTAAAATTGATGAAATTAAAAAGAAGTTAATGGCAGAGGGTATAGATATAATAGATATTGGAATTGGAGATCCAGATTTATCTACACCTGATTATATTGTTAATGAAGCAATAGAATCAATCAAAAAATCAGTTTATCACAAATATCCTCCATACCATGGTCTAGAAGAGCTTAAAAATGCAGTGGCAAAATATTATATAAGAAAATATGGAGTAGAGTTAGATTATAAAAATGAGATTGCAGTGTTAATTGGCTCTAAAGAGGGTATTGCACATCTTTTCCTTGCTTTAGCAGATAATAATGATTATGTTATAATCCCAGATCCTGGATACCCTGTTTATAATGCAGCGGCAGTTATAGCAGGCTGCAGTGTATATAAAATGCATTTAAAAGCAGAAGATCAATATTTACCAAGGCTGGATAACATATTCCCAGAGGTAGCAAAAAAGGCAAAGTTACTTATTGTAAACTACCCCAATAATCCCACTGGCGCTGTAGCAACAGATGAATTCTATAAAAGCCTTATACGATTTGGGAAGGAAAATGATATTGTAATTGCCAATGATGGTGCTTACATGGATATTTGTAGAGATGGTACAAATCCAAAGAGTATTCTTCAAACACCAGGCGCAAAGGATGTTTGTGTTGAATTTGGCACTCTTTCAAAATCCTATAATATGACAGGTTGGAGAATAGGATATGTTGTAGGGAATGCACAAGTAATAAAAAGATTAATGATTATAAAAACTAATTTCGATTCAGGACAATTTGGAGCATTACAAATGGCAGGGGTTAAGGCTTTAAATGAAGGTGACAAGACAATTGAAGAATTAAATAAAATATATGAATTAAGGAGAAAAGTTGTTGTAGAAGGACTTAAGAGAATTGGCATTGATTCTTATAATTCAAAAGGGGCATTTTATGTATGGTTTAAGGTTCCAAGGGGATATAAATCAGAGGAATTTTCTTCCCGAGTGCTAGAAAAAACTGGAGTAATAATAACACCAGGAAATACATTTGGAATATCTGGAGAAGGATATTGTAGAATATCATTAACTGTTAGCTTGGATAGAATGGAAGAGGCCATGTATAGAATGGCTAATATGAAGGTATAATGCTTGTTTAAAACGAACTATTAACGCCATGGAGTTAATAGTTTGTTTTTTTTGTAAGTTTATTTCTAAGCATATATGGCAATAATTATATAAATTAAAAGTCATGTGTATGCTCTACCTCTTGTCATCCTGAGCGCAGTGAAGGATCTTCTCTCATTACTTTCTTTTGCAGAACAAAAATTAGAAATAACAATAAAAGCTTGATAAAATGAGTAATAATTAGGTATAATGAGTAATGAGTAGATAAATGTACTAATTAATTATAATTTGGTTAAATGCATAATACAAAAGATATGCGTATTTTTGAAGTATGGAGAGTGAAAAAATGATAAGAAGCATGACCGGATACGGAAGGGGTAGCAGTGATTCAAATGGCAGAAGCTTTAATGTTGAGATTAAATCTGTCAATAATAGATATCTTGACATATATATAAGACTTCCAAGAGGAATAAATGCACTGGAGGATAGGGTAAGAAAATATGTTGCATCTAAAGTATATCGTGGTAAAATAGATGTATATATAAACCAAGAAAGATTTGGTGAGGATGATGTAGCTGTTAATGTTGATGAAAATGTTGCAGCCGCATATTATAATGCACTTAATACATTAAAGAAAAGATTTGGACTTACTGAAGATATAACCCTATCACAATTAGCAAATTATCCAGACGTAATATCAATGGAAAAAAAGGAAGAGGATATTGAAGTTATATGGGATATACTTGTTAAAGCATTAGATCAAG
>JBEQBT010000038.1:0-18681 GCA_041639705.1 Clostridiaceae bacterium
TATTTCGGCGAATAATCCAACTATTTTAAGTATTACCTCTACGGCTTTTTCCATAGAATAGGTTGAAATATATTCATATTTGCTGTGAAAATTATGGCCTCCTGCAAATATGGAGGGTGTAGGCAGCCCCATATAAGAAAGCCTTGCCCCGTCAGTTCCACCTCTTAAGGGTTCAACATTTGGAAATACATTTACCTCTTTCATTGCCTGAATGGCTATATCTACAATATATTTTACAGCATCTATTTTTTCTTTCATATTTCTATATTGTTCAGTAATCTCTATTGAAGCAGTGCCCTGTCCATATTTGTTATTGATGCTTTTAACATTTTCAATGGCAAAAGCTTTTCTATCCTGGAATTCTTTATCATCAAAGTCTCTTATAAGATAATTCAGCTTGGTTTCTTCAACCTTTCCATTAATAGATAGCAAATGATAAAAACCTTCATAGCCTTCCGTTTCCTCTGGAATTTCTTTCTCCGGAAACATATTAACCAGCTCTGTTGCAATTCTCAAGGAATTAATCAATTTACCTTTACCATCCCCTGGTTGAACATTTCTTCCGTTTATAGTTATCCTGGCACTTGCTGCATTGAAGTTTTCATATCTAAATTCACCGAGGGCTTCCCCGTCTATTGTATATGCTAAATCAGCATTAAACTTTTCAACGTCGAAATGATTTTCTAATTTTCCAACCTCTTCATCTGTAGAAAAAGCAACTCTGACAGCTCCATGTTCAATCTCAGGATTTTGTAACATATATTCCATAGCAGTCATAATTTCTGCAATTCCTGCTTTATCATCCGCTCCCAGCAATGTGGTACCATCTGTGGTGATTATCGTCTTTCCCACATAATTTCTTAAATCTGGATATTCTTTAGGTGACAGGACTATATTTTTTTCTTCATTCAGGATTATGTCCTCACCATTATAGTTTTCCACAATTTTGGGGCTTACATCTGCTCCAGAAACCTCAGGACTTGTATCCATGTGTGCAATAAAGCCTATGATAGGAACCTCTCTTTCTATATTGGAGGGCAGGGTTGCCATTACATGCCCTGCTTCACTTATGGAAATATCCATCATTCCAATACTTTTCAATTCCTTTACTAATTCTTTAGCAAACTTTAATTGACCGGGGGTGGTAGGAATTGTATCAGAATCCTCCGATGAACTGGTATCATACTTTACATATTTAATAAACTTCTCAACAACTTTAGTCATATATATTTCCCCTTTATATTAAAATAAAATCATACTAAAGTATGACGTAAAAATTATTTCTTCATTATTTGCTATATGTGGCACCAGAGATTGTATCCACTTCCAATAATTGAGCATCTACATCCGTTATCTCATTCAATTCTTTCTCTTGTACTGTAAGTTTGAAGTAAATATTCCAGCTTTGCCAACCATTACTCCTCTTCAGTTGTGCTTTAAGCTAATGAAGACTGTGTATATTTTATCACATTGCTTGAATTTTTAGTACCCTAAAGTTTGATTTTATCTCAGCATTTATACTGTTACGCAAAAACGCCCTACGCCCCCATAGTACACCTTATTTTTGTTAAGTTATGTACTTCTAGGTTCAAATTCATGAATTTTTAGTAGAAGGAAACATAAAAACATGTGAACTCATCCAACTAAAGCTGAACATTGATACTTTGGTGTGAGCTCTACCCTAGAGTTCCATAAAAGTGAAACTCCCACTTCATTAAGTGGGAGTCTTAGAATTGGATAAAAGGGTTAAATCCATTTAGCCATCTCTATTAAATACAATCAAATCATGTTTTATATAAGCGTATGACAGGCTTCCTGTAGCATGGTAATTTTTGCATTGGCACAAGGCTTCCATAGCGTTAAACTGTTCTGATTTTTCTTTTCATATCACATTCACACCTTTACAGAGGTATTCGAAGCATTAAAGCCCTTTCTTTCCGGTTTTCCCCATCCTCTTTCCTTACCAAGAATGCTCAGGTACCCCCCTACACGCCATAGGCTGAAAAGCTGACGAGGACCAAAGTTCTCTATGATTGAGTATACTACTAAAACTAATATATCCTTGAGCTTGAAATACTTTATATCCTTTTCCGCAATAAGCAGAGATGCAATGGAAACAAGTACTCCCATCAATATAGTAGATATAAAAAGCAGCAACGCTATTTCTACATTTAAAAGTCCAAGTATTGCAGCAGCAATCACCATAAGATACCCTTGAATTTCAATCATCGGCCCTATCATCTCAAATATCAGGAAGTATGGCATTGCCAGTGTTCCTGTTCTGCCGTACCTAGGATTGAAAAGCATCCTTTTATGGAAGGTTAAAATATCAATAAGACCTCTATGCCATCTGTATCTCTGCTTCTTTAAGCTTCTAAGGTCTTCAGGCACCTCTGTCCAACAGTTTGCATTAAAAGCATACCCGACGCTGTATTTCAGCCCCGCTTCTCTCATGATTCTGCTTATACGCACTACAAGCTCCATATCTTCTCCCACAGTATCCTTTGCGTATTTTCCGCTGCTTGTTAAATAGCCACCAACACTTATTACACGTTCCTTTCTAAAAAGTCCGAAGGCTCCCGAAATGATAAGCAAGCTGTTTAAGGATGCCCAGCCTGGTCTTCCTGCCATAAAAGCACGAATATACTCAATAGTCTGGAATTTAGCGAGCTTGTTTTTTGGTATTTGAATATTTTTTATATGTCCCCTCTCAACTGTACAGCCATTGATGGGAAATATATTCCCTCCCATAGCCGGAGTTTCAAGCCCCTGATCCAGATTGAGGGAAGCAAGCTTAAGTAAAGCATCATCCTCAAGCAATGAATCTGCATCAATACCACAGAAGTATTCCTTAGTGGATATATTGATTCCCGCATTTAAAGAATCTGCCTTTCCCCCATTAGCCTTGTCAACTACAATCAGCTTAGGCATGGAACGGTTCATATATATGCCCCGAACAGGCTTAGTTTTTAGCTTATAATCAAACATATAATCTACTCTAATTAAATCAAAGTATTTTATCAGCACCTCTAAGGTACTGTCCTTAGAACCGTCATTCACAATGACCAATTCATAGTCAGGATATTTTAGATTAAGCAGAGAATTTGCACTTTCTATAATTGTCTTTTCTTCATTAAAAGCAGGTGCAATGATTGAAATAGCAGGAAGCATTCGTTTCTTAAAAAGCAATGAAATATTTTTAGCCTTCCAGCGCAGGAGCTGCTGCCTAACATGAAAAGATGAAAGAATCAAAAGTCCAATATATATAAGATTGATTATTATAGAATAATAAGCAAGATAGTAATTAAAATCAACAACAAATATCTTTGCTTGCTCTAATATCGGAAGCTTAAGAAGTATGTCAAAATGTCTCACTGCATAAATGATTGGAAAAATTATAATTATTGCTGTTAGCAGCATATAGAGCATCAAAGCAAGCTTTTTATCCTTCTTTTCTTCCCTTTTTTCAGAGATTTCTACTTTATCAGTCAGTCCGCACTTTTTTTTCAATCTCTCATTTAGATAAATTCTAAATTCATCTTCTATTGCAGGAGATGCAAAGATAGCCTCTTTTACAATAGCTATAAGCTCATTTTCAATATCTATATCTTTATTTTTATTTAAAAAGTCTACAACCTCGCTAGTTCTTCCAAGTAAAAGTATCTCTTTAATTATATCTGCTGCGGACTGCATGTTCTTTGAGTTTAATTTCATAATAAAGTACTCAATTCTTCCAGATAGAACCTCAGCCAGATTTTGCTTAACCTTTAATTTTTTTTCATTATCAAATATCCTAATTACAGTAGTAATATACTCAGGATTCATCTCAACAATCTTTGAAATTGAGTTTATTGCACTTCTTGATGTATCATCATATTTGAGATAATGAATAATTTTATCTATTGCTTCCTTTGAGCTAATTCTTGATAAAGCTTTTATAGCTGTATTTTTCAGTTCAATGTCATCAGAGTTCAGATATTTTGGATGGTCTAGAACCTTTGGATAAACCCTTGCCAAAATGTCAGCCGCCTTATACACCAGTGAAATAAAGCTAGAAACACTATTCATACTTACCGGAAGTATCCTGTATCTATAACATTTGTACTCAGGAGCTACTATACCTTTATAACTGCAAACTCTGTTGCCCCATTCATCCATAGTTATACCATAAACACATTTAGCGCAGCAATTTGCCTTTTTTATCCCAAATTGAGCCTCAAGCATTCTTTTTGTATCATCCATTTTATCAATCATATTAATAAGGTATTCCTTCAAGCTCAAAGAAAAATAAACTAAGAGAAATCAACAATCAATTCCATTATCTCAATACGGTTGCTGTTGATGACCTGAGGCAAGTATGCATCAAAATCTTTCCCAAAGTCCGCAATAAGCATATTTACCCTATCTCTATACCAACGGTGGGAATTTTCCAAGGAAGCCACCAGGGCTGGTATAGATTCTGGCTTAGCAATATCCGATAGAGCATTTGCCATATAAAGCTTAACCGGATAGCTCTTTTCTTTTGTGATTGACTTTTCAAGCTCTTCTCTTGCCCTATCAGTTCCTATTAAACCAAGATAAACGGCTGCCTCAACCCTGCTTGTTTCAAAAAGAGACCTTAACCTTCTAATCTGCCTTTTCTCCAGTTTATTAATTTCTATGTGACTTTCTATATATATTTTTTTTAACTTATCCAATTGAATGGACTGCTTCATATCAAAATAGCTGGAGGCGTCAACGTCTTTTTTCCCATTTTGCTTAGTTTCTTCGTCTCTTTTCGTTGTTTGCATTGAATCCATGGAAAGCCCTAATAGTGCATCTATTAAAAAGCCTTTTCTTTTTGAAGATAAAATGGAATTCCCATCACTATTCAATTTATTAATAATCAGCATGCATATCAACATAATATCTAAATATAGAAGAATTGCAACTGCAATCAAAAAAAGCATAATACTTAGGCTCATTGATAGATGTCCCCTTTAATTTTATTTCTTATCACACCAAGCAGTTCAGAAAGCATATATGGCTTTTTAAAATAATGTTCAATTTCAAGCGCTGCCGCACGCTGTACAGAGTCTTCATTTTTAAGGTGCGATATCATGATAAAAGGAATATTCTTAGTAAGGGATTGCGCTAATAGCTTTTCTCGGACAATAAACCCATCAAATTTGGGCAGCATGACCTCAGAAATAATTATGTTTGGAATTTCCTTTTCACAGATATTGATCGCTTCTTCTCCATCTCTTGCTGTAAGGACCTTATATTTAAGATTCTCAAGAAATGTCTTAATAACTTCTATGTTTACTTCATCAGTATCTATAATCATTACTTTTGCAACCTCGTCTTGATAGCTCTCAACCGATGAATTAGTACAAACCATATTCATTCCCATATTTTTTGCAAGCTTTACTCTCATTATAGCTGTATTGTAAAGCATCTCAGCAGACTTATTTTCATCAATCTCCCTTACTATGATATCATCCAAACACACTACCCCTAATGAAACCGTTATTCTTTCAATGAACTTTTCTGATTCATAGATAGCATTTCTTATGCTCTCAGCAAATTCTATAGCTTTTGCTTTGGTTGTATGAGGAATATAGCAAGCAAAGGATGCCCCTTGTAGCCTGAAAAGAACTATGTTGTCCTCTCTGATGTTGTTTATAGTGTGTACTATACTTTTCAACACCTCGTCAACCTCATTATCACCATAGGAGAATTTAATTTTTGACATATTATCTACACTGACAATGATAAGAGAAGGATTCTGTTCAGAGCCTTCAGCCAATATATCTCTTATATTGTTTGAAAGATAGCTTTTAAAAAATTCAAAATTATACAGGCCGGTAACAGAACACTTTATAAGCTTGTCCTGCGCCTCTCTTATACTGCTGGCAAGTCTATCATTGATTTCCTTTAGCATGGTATTTTCTTTACTTAAGCTGGCAGCCTCCCCCTGAGCCTTAAACAGGGTAGTTTTGAACACTTCCGGCACTGGAATATCATACTCCTTAGACAATAGCTGCACTAATGGTTCTATCACAAACAGCCATTTTATGCCCTTCTTCGCTAGTATCTGCTCAAACAGCAGATTCCAAAAAAAGTTGCCTCTATAGTTATAATCAGATATTTCCATGCTTTCCTTGTTTAAAGTAATATCCATGTCTTCAATCGCTTCTAAAACTTCCTCTTTCTTATAGATTGAAACATAGCGTTTTAAAATAGAGCTGCAAACAAAGCTATATGCCCTTGATTTTGCCATATCCTTTTTTATTGGAGCTAAAAACAGGCCGCATTTCAAGTCTCGTAAAGCTTTGATATGCTCATGGATTCTACTTTTTATTATTGACCCATGCTGAGGTGCAATTATGGAAATGTCCATTGACAGGAATACCTCCATTACAGGCCGGATGATATCGTTTGAAGGCATATAATGCTCATGAAAGGTTTTCATCTTTTCAATATAGTCTTCTCCGGCATATAAGCTCCATTCATAAGAAAATGCACTGAAAAGGTCACTGCTGAACAGTGTCTTCGTCCCATAATCATAAGTAGCAATTGCACCAGGAAAATGTAGATAAGGTGTTTGAACAAAACCAATAGTCCTTCCCGACTTCAAAACTAATTTGAACTCATTTTCATTTACAATATAATAATCAGACTTAATTCCATAATATATAACTAATGTTTGTGTCCTCCAGTGTGTAACCACCTTAAATTTGGCACCCTTTTTCTCAAACAAAGGCACACTGGAGCAGAAATCCGGATCTTGATGGTGCAGGATTACATACTTAATCTTATCTAAAGGCACTATGCTGCAAATATTCTCAAATACATATTCAAAGTCTAGTACGGAGCCCGGATCAATAAGTACTGCTTCATCATTATCTACAATTAAATAAGGGTTACAGTGCAGTCCTCCATTTTGATCTTTTCCCCCAACCCAATATATACCTTCGGCAATTTTCTCTGTTCTATTATACCGCATAATATTCCTCCTAGTATCTATCCCTGTTTCTTCCATTATTTTTTGCCAAGTAAACTTCTTGTCCCCAATCCCAATTATGTCTTTAATCTTACTGCCCTGCTCATCCAACAGCTAATTCAGGTTTTCCACTAGCATCTCTTTGCGTTACCTTGCCCCTATCATAAAACCATCTCCATCTTCCATCCTTAGCCTGTAAGCGATATTCACATTCGTAAACTTCAGTTTTTCCCATTAAATTAAGCATCATCGCATTCATTGTGCTCTGATAATCATCGGGATGAAGCTTATCTGTAAAAAACTTATAGCTTACCTCCTTTGGCAGTTCATCCATCTTATATCCTAAAGCAGCTACCTTTAAGGGATTAAAAACAACGTTTCCAGTTTTTATGTTGAAATACCAATGACCTAGATTCCCAGTCCATGCAAAATTCAGCTTAACTTCCTGTTCTTTTTCCAACAACAACTGATTGACAAGCATTCTAAGTTCATTTATTGTCTCAATCAGCTGTTCTTTAGTGTGATTTAAATAATCCAATTTCTTCACCTCTTTTATGTAGAATTTCATCTATAATTGAAATACTTTTAGTAATATTTCCAACATTGTACTTCAAACCCTTACTTTTTCAACGACTGTATTATTCCTACACTTGATAATTCAGGTTATTAAAATATTTTGTCGAATTATTTACATTTCCTTTTATTTGATTATATCATATGTGCCGCATAAAATACCTTTTTTCACATATATGTACTAAAATTCGCTTTTTATGTTATTTCAAATCAATTGTTCGCAAAAAACTTCCAAACATATTGCATTTCGATTTATAATTAAGGCTCGAAAGCTTTATTCCTGACAATTAACAAAAGAGCAACTACAGAATTAATCTATCCCATAGTTGCTCTTTTCGGGCCTGTATTTAAGCTTGGAATCTACACGCAATCTGAGAGTATTAATCGCAAGATATCTATTCAACGCTTCATCAAGAACAAAAAGTCCAATCTCTTCGCTAATATACGACATTAATTAATTAAACTATTTCCCTCTTCCTTGAAGCAACTAGCCTTTGGCAAAGCAGAGTATCTGGGTAAATCAATTTCCAGAAGAGGCTGCCTCTGTAATCAAGGGTTTTCTGCAGGTTTCGTAGTCCTGATTCCGGGCAGGCGTGTTCGCTTTAGCATCAAGGCGTTGAGCGCTACCAGCAGGCTGCTGCCAGCCATTGTTATTGCTGCAATTTCTGGCCGTAGCAGCAGTCCAAGGGTCGGAAAGAACACCCCGGCAGCGATGGGAAATGCAACGGTGTTGTAGCCCACCGCCCACCAAAGGTTTTGGCGCATCTTTCTCACGGTTGCTCTAGAGAGTGCTATCGCCCCAATCACATCGAAAGGATCACTTTTCATTAGAACCACGTCGGCAGTTTCCATCGCTACGTCTGATCCAGCACCAATTGCGATTCCCACGTCAGCCTGGGCAAGCGCAGGGGAGTCATTTATCCCATCGCCAACCATTCCCACACGTTTTCCCTGATTTTGAAGTTCCTTGACCTTATCCGCTTTTTGTCCTGGCAGTACTTCTGCAAACACCGTGTCTATGCCTATTTCCTTGGCAATTCGTTCTGCGGTCGAACGGTTGTCGCCAGTCAACATGGCAACCTGCAAGCCTAATTTATGAAGTTCCTCTATGGCAAGCCTTGAGTTAGGTCGGATGGCGTCAGCAATTGCAAATATCCCGGCTGCCTTTCCGTCAATGGCAGCAAATATCACAGTCCGTCCGGCACCTTCAAGGGATGCACCTTGTTCACCCAACCCACCCAGGGCGATTTTCTCATCAGCCATAAGCTTCCGGTTGCCTACCAACATATCATGTCCATCGATTGTCGCACGTAAACCATGACCTGGAATTGCCTCGAACTTGGTTGCATCCACCAAATTTATCCCTTGCTCGTGTGCATAATCAACTACTGCTTGTGCCAGGGGGTGTTCGCTGGATTGTTCTATCGAGGCTACCATGCGTATAAACTCTGCTTCTGTCACCTGTAAATCGGATGTTGCTAGGTCCACTACTTTGGGCTGACCTACCGTAAGGGTACCGGTTTTATCGAAGATAATTGCATTTAGCTTGGAGGCTTGTTCAAGAGCTGTTGCGTTTTTGTAAAGGATACCGTTCATCGCCCCCAATCCCGTACCTACCATCACAGCCGTCGGTGTTGCAAGTCCCAATGCATCCGGGCAGGCAATGATGACCACGGTGATAGCCAATGTCAGTGAAAATAAGAAATCTGCTCCAGCCACCCAGTACCAGATACCTAAAGTAGCCAGTCCAAATATGACAGCTGCTGCCACCAACCACTGTGCAGCCTTGTCTGCCAGGCGCTGGGAAGGAGCTTTGGAGTTTTGTGCGACTTGTACAAGCTTTACGATTTGTGAAAGGGTTGTATCGGCACCAATCTTAGTAGCCTTAAAGCGAAACGTACCTGTTTTATTGATCGTCGCACCAATTACTGTCGAACCTGACGTTTTTTTGACTGGTACACTCTCGCCTGTGATCATTGATTCATCGACGCTCGATTCACCTTCAATCACTTCCCCATCGACTGGTACTTTATCTCCGGGTCGGATAAGTACAATATCATCGATTACCACTTCAGCCGTCGGAATTTCAATCATCTGACCACCACGAATCACGGTCGCCTTTGGAGGGGTTAGATCCAGAAGGGCACGGATAGCATCAGAAGCACCTGATCGAGCTCGCATCTCCATCCAGTGCCCGAACAGAACGAACGCAAGGAGGACAACCGAAGCTTCATAAAAAACCTCCCCCTTGAAAAAGAAAGTTGCTGCAACACTGAACAGGTATCCCGAACCGACCGATAAGGCAACCAGAACGGACATGTCCAAAATCCGGTGTTTTAGAGAACGGTATGCCCCAACGAAAAACATTTTCCCGCCATAGAAAACTGCAGGGGTGGAGAGAATAAATAACAGGATGCTACTTGGGATTCCAAATGGTAAAGGTAAGTACAGCCCGAACACTTCGGTGGAAAGCGGCGAGTACAAAAAAACAGGTATGGCAAGAATGAAAGTCAGCAGGAATCTGTTACGCATGTCACGTACCATGTCATCCATACTCATACCTGCTCCGTGACCCATTCCGTGCGCCATCTGCTCCATCTCGTCGGAAGTGACCTTCTCTCCTTCGGTTGGTATCCCATGGCCGGTATGTGAAGCTTTTTTTGCGGCAGAATGGTCATGTTTCACGGGTATATCGTGTCCATTATGTCCGGGATGTATGGCAGCCATGTCATGCCCAGCATGTTCAGAATGGTCTTTATGTCCAGCTGACGGAGGGATACTGGCCATGTTCCCAGATTTAGGCGTGATAAGATTGCTTGGCACTACTTCCCCGCGGCAGTGATAGCCACATACTTTGATCAAATGACGGATTTCGGTCTCGGAAATAACGGACTCGTCGTAGTCCACTGTGACCGTGTCGCTCATATAACTAGCTGCAGCTTGTTGAATACCAGCCTGCCGACGCAAGAACGTCTCAAGGGCTGGTCCTGAGCTTCCCCTTACCAGTCCCCCGGCTTCAAATACAGTTTCTTTCATAATTTGCTCCTCCTAAATATAAGATTTACTTCATTTCATGTCTTTCCTAACATTGATGCAACTTTTACCCATAATTGTAATATTACCCAACTTGTTGAAATTATACCACTATATTTCACTTTAGTATACAATTATACAATTGCTTATAAAACAGCAAAATTTCTTCTAAAATAAGAGTATCGGTGGGTCAAATAACATAGTGGATAGAAAAAAGCAAAACCTTGGATATATCAGAACACTATAACGACTAATCCCTTATGTCATGAGTGCATAACATCTATCCTGCTCTGTCCCAAGAGTAACACATCTAATTCGCTAACTCGACTATAAATTCCATTTTCTTGGATATATTCTCACAGAACCAAAAAAAGAGATTTTTAAGCTCCGGCATATGCTGCCATCAAACTCAAAAATCCCTTATTTCAAGCCTACTCAATCCCTCAACTTCCCTACTAGTTGTATCAATACTATCTTCACCACGTTCCTTGAGTTGATGGAATTGATGGCATTTAATCACATTGCCATTTATCATCGACAATAGAACACGAACCTTCTGTATTAACAGTAAGTGTTTGTATTTTATTTAATGGAATCCCTTCATCCTCTGAGATCTTGGTCAATGTTTTTTCAATCTCCCCTTGTGATAGAGCACCTGCAATAGCATACTTTTGATTAATAACTAGGGTTGGTGCACTATTAACACCATAGGCTTGTGCAAGCTGTAAGTCCGCTAATACAGCATTTTCTGTTTCATCCTTTTCAAATTGTGCTTTCCAATCCGCAAAGGAGATGCTCGTTTCCTTTACTGCTTCTTCTAATATGGCAATATCTTCAATATTTTTATTTTCAACAAACAATTTATTTTGTATTCGGTCGAATACATCCCAATACATATTATCTCCGCCGATGAGACCGGCTGCTTTTGCAGCTTTCAAGCCAGGTTTTGAAATAGGGAAATTGAAATCTGTTTGGTACATTCCTTCAATATTGAAACGGTGTTCATCATCATTTTTATTTGCATGAGCCCAATGACCTAATACTTCTGGTTTTACAGCTTCTCGGGAACCAAAGCTGTGTATAAAGTCTTCGACTTCCCATCCTAAGGCAAATGAGCGATGATTGATTTCAATATTGTTATAATTCTTTGCAATCCGACGCATTCTTGCAGACATTGGGAAACAGAAACTGCAAATAACGTCATGGAAAAATTCTATTTTAATCATGGCATATCCTCCTTATTTCAGATACAGTAATAATACCCTATTCATTAATATTTGGTCAATTAATAACTAAAGCATGCGCTGCCTTAGAAGCCATAACCTTTGAGCGTTCACTGTAAAGCCAGCATGCAGAATTATATTTATCTAGTAACCCTCCTAAAAATTAAAACCTATTGGCTATTACGCAGTTATTCGTTAATCGCCTCTATGCCTAGTCCTTTAAGCTCGTCAAGGTGATCCCGCATTTTTTGAAGCACTTCCGGGGAGTGTCCTTCCCAATCCAAAACCTCGTCTATTACTTTCAGTGGGTGCTGAGTTTGATAAGATCTCGTGGATTCCCCGTAAACTTCTTGTCAGTCAGATTGGGATCATCTGAGTATTATAATCCTCCCTTTAATATTCTCTGCTCTGTGCTTCTGTATGATTTCCATTTGGCTAACAGCATTTCCGTTGTAAAAAAGGTCCAATTTACCTTTTCCTTAACACCGTTTTCTATTATTATACTTTATAAGGTATTATCAGTTTATATTTCCCCGTTCTGGAGTCGTTTGGTATATCGTCCACAACATTTATTTCATATCCAACAAAGTCTATCAGCTTCTTCTTTTTTAATATTTCATCCATTCTGTTTCTGATTCCTGAAATTACAGAGTCCCGGTCTCCATGAATTACTACATTTAATCTCAAGTTATTCCTTGTGACTTGAACAACTTGAAACTTCTCCAGACCTGCGACGACAAACTCTACAAAAACAATTGGATGGATAAACTCAATATTCCCATCTGAATCCTCAAAAATGAGGAACTCTTCCTCACGTCCTGCTATTCTACTAAAAAGAGGGAATGACCATCCACAAGAACATTGGTTTCTCTCAATGATTACTTCATCGTCCATCCTATAACGTATCAGCGGCTGTGTATAGTTGTAAAGATTTGTAATGATTAAATTTCCTGATTCTCCACGGTCTGCTGGTTCCCCATTTTGCTTTATTACCTCGAAAATGTGCCAATCGTTAAACATGTGGAGTCCTTGATGCAAGTCGCACTGTGCAGCCATTCCGATAGATTCAGTGGCCGCATAGAAATCTATAGGTTTTACACCAAACGCTTTATGTATCACCCCAACCACGCTGTCTGTAAGAAGATCAGCAGAACACAGTATCCTTTCTGGTCTAATTTTTAAGTTTCCTTTTAGCTGTTCGAGTGCAAGAAGATACACTCCTGAAGAATATCCACTAAGGCTGTCCGGCATGAATAGGTTCATATCAGTAATCGATTCCTGCATCGGCCTGTTTATGTCTATTGGAAGAAAATCAAATAATATTTTTGGTGCATCCTTCGCAAGACTTATTCCAGCATAATGACCATCTATTGCACCAATAAAAGCATGTTTTGTCTTTTTAAAAATATGGAGTTTGTTCTTAGATATTCTGGTAAACACCAACGCCTTCAGTATGGACCAATCATTTGGACCATAGACAAAAAAGCCTATTCTCCCTGAAGAGCCAGAAGTATGTATCACCTCATATATGCCTTTGTATTTTCTGTCCAACATGCCACGGTCACTGACAAACTTTTCTATCTCATTCTTTTTTATATTATTGTCACAAACTAACTGATCAAAATTCTCCATCATTATTTTTTTATCTATTATAGGTAAATCCTCTATAGCTATCTGATCTAACTTTTTGATGTTAACGCCATGTTCTTGATAGTATTTTTTATAGAATTCAGAATGTTTAACAACATGTTTTAGCAGTTTCACAAACCGCTTGTGCTGTAAAGATTTTATCTGTTCCAGACTAAGAGCTTCCGATTTTTTCATCTGATGAATTTTAAGTATTATATTAATTAAAGACAGTTTGTACTTATTATTTACGCTCATAAAAAATCCTTTCTATATCAAATCACAGAGAATTTCAATTACATACTCTCTTTTTAACCATAAACTGTATCTATCATGGTTCCATGGTATATATGAAAATCATGTTCTAAAGCAAAGCTTATTCTCTATAAGCTTTGCAGAAAATGAGTTCCCATTTGTTTAATGATTTTAATAATTCTCGGTCGTTATATCTCTAAATAATTATATACGGAAGATTTAGGATTACTGTAACTTCTACTATAATTGCTGTCTCCAAAAATCCATTCCATAAAGAAAATAAAAATGATGATATAATTATATTCCAGTGTTTAAGTTCTGCTCTTCAAGCCTCTATCAAGTAGTATGAAAGATATACCCTGTTATATTCCTTAATATCTTTTCTGGGGAATATAGATTTTATAAAATCGTGTAACTCTGGTATGAACTTTTTCCATCCCCTTACTTTGAATATATTTCGGCATACTATACCACTATCTTCCCATTTTCTATCTCTAAAAATCCACCTGTTATAGTAGAATACTTTTTGAGGCATCTTAGGGAAAATATAGGAAGCCATTACTGAGAAAATCACAAAAATAAGTAAGTTGCTTACAATTTCTTTTAACATTGTTATCACCCATTATCTATATAGTTTTTCTCAAGTTGAGAATTTATGCAATCTAACAAAATTAGACTTAGTCAAAAAACTTGAGACATATTCTCTCAACCCTTCCAATCTAAATTTACTTTGATCTGATTCTTTAAATATCTACAGTACAATATTTTTATTCGTTAAACTCAATTATTGCATAAGACATGCCTTGTTCATTACATATCTACAAAGATAAAGCGGTTTCTCCGCAAACCGCTTTATAAAGGCTGATAAATCTGAAAGTAATTTAATTTTGGAATCAACATATACAATATATAGGACACAAAACCTTCATTTATATAAAAATGTATAACTTAGATGAAATCTATTTTTTGTATCCACAGGTGTTCAGCTAGAATATCCCGATTATTAAAGCCACTGCACCGATTACTATTGTAATCCAATTTAATTTTTTCTGAGGAGAGAACAATCCTATAATGCCGGCAAGCACAGCGATTGTTCCAAACAATATTGGCTGCCAGAATAGACCAACTACTCCAAGTACTATTCCAATCCAGCCTAACCACTTTCCAAGATTTTCACTCATTATACTATCCTCCTTTTAAATAACATTTATAATAAATCGGATTGGGTTTGTGTCCTACATGCTGTATATGCTGTTCCTCAGATAAGGCTGATTTTAAATCAACCTTTTTTTTTATTCCATAGAAAAACAAAGCAATTGTACCTGGACCTGAGTGAGTTCCTATAATAGGTCCTATGTTGTTTATTATGATTTCCTTTACATTAAAATTCTCCCTTACAAGACTTTCAAGAAGCTTTGCATCTTCAAGGCAGTCTCCATGGCCAATAAAAATTGTTTGCTCTTCAGGATTTACACAAAATTCAAGCATATTTTCAACCAGCATCCCAAGTGATTTTTTCCGTCCTCTAACCCGTGATACAGGTATCAGGTGACCTTCATCGTCAACATGAAGAACAGGTTTTATATTAAGTGCAGTGCCCACTACTGCTGTCATTGTTGTGACTCTTCCGCCATTTTTCAAATGATTCAGATCGTCAACTGTAAACCAATGGCATAGATGAGACCTGTTACTCAATATCCAATCCCTCAGTTCTACAATTCCAATTCCTTCTTCTTTTTTCTTAGCTGCTGTATAGACCAAAAGCCCTTCTCCCAGGGAAGCTGCTCTAGAGTCCACACAAATTATGGCACACTCTGGATACTTTCTCATCATTTCCTCTGCTACAAGCAAGGATGCATTATATGTGCTGCTTAATCCAGAGGAAAATGATATATACAGAATATCCTTTCCATCCTTTACCGCAGGTTCAAAGTTTTCCATGTAGTTTCTGATATTGATCTGAGTGGTAGTAGCCTTCTCCCCCTTTCTAAGTTTTTCATAAAACTCATGTATATCAAGCTCTCTTTCATCAGGATAATGAACATAATTCTTGTCGTTGAGACTGAAGGACATTGGTATCACTTTGATCCCAAGTTCTTTAATAATATTCAATGGAAGATCGGAAGTTGAATCTGTAAAAATTATATAATCTTTCATAGCATTACCTAACCTATATTAAATTTATTTACATTCTTGTTTTTCATGGATTCTTCCCAAAGCTTGTCCGCTGTAACGGCCCAATTCTTTGAGGCAGTCTTACACTTTGCACACAAACTCCCTACATCTTCGGGATGCAGCATTTCAGTTGATTTTGCACCTGAAGCCCGAACCATCTTTTCCAGCCTTTCAGGATTATCCAGCAGTGGACATGGCCTCAAATGATTATTATTAAAGGGCTGATTTTTATAGTACTGCATAAATAGCGGTGACTTATATGCCTCAAGCAATGTTTTTTCATGAATATTCGAGTCTGAATAATGGATAAATGCACAGGGTTCTATATCCCCGTTTGCGCTAATGTGGAGATAGCATCTTCCTCCAGCTATGCATCCATTTATAAACTCTCCATCATTCCAAAAATCAAGTGTAAATAGGGGTTTTGTCTTTCTAAATTTCCTGATTTGGTGGTACATGAACTCCCTTTGTACTGGATTTACCATTAATTCAGGTGCAGCATCAACCCCTACAGGCATATAAGTAAAGAACCAGCCAAACTTTGCTCCCCTGCCAATCATTTCGTCAAAGAATTCTTCACTTCCGATTGAATCGGTATTCTTGCTAGTATAACAGGAAGAGAAGCCAAAAGGCAGTTTTTTCTCTCTCAATATGTCCATAGCTTTTATGACTTTCTCATATGTACCCTTTCCTCTTCGAAAATCTGTTGCTTCTTCAAATCCCTCAACGCTGATTGCCGGAACAAAATTCTTAACTCTAAGCATTTCATCAGCAAAAGCTTCATCTATTAAGGTTCCGTTCGTAAAGGATAAAAACGCACAATCGTTATGTTTCTCGCAAAGACGAATAATATCATTCTTCCTCACCAGTGGTTCCCCGCCGGAATAAATATACATATATGTGCCCAATTCCTTACCTTGCCTAATTATATTATCAAGGATATCAAAGTCCATAGACAGTTTGCTGCCATAATCAGCGGCCCAGCAGCCTGTACATTTTAAATTACATGCTGATGTAGGGTCCATTAATATTGCCCATGGAATATTACAATTGTTTTCTTCTTTTGCTTTCTGCTGGCGCCTTCCACCTATTACCGTTGCATTAATAACAAAATTCTCAAACAGTGTTTTCCTGACATCTTTATCAATATCAGTCCATAAACTTTTAACTAACTTATACCAATTGCCATCCTTGTTTTCTATTGAGTTTCTGACTGTATTCATCTGCCTTTCTATAGTTCCCTGTCTGTCAAACTTTTCTGCCCATTCTATTATTTTGGGAATATTCTTGTCCGGATCTGTGTCCAAATAATCAAGTACCATCTTCATACCAAAGGATTGTACTTTTTCTTTAATAGTTTTATTGTCATTCATAGCATAACCTCCCACCTAAAAAACATTTATATTACGATTTTTTAAACAATCTAAGCATCTGCATATTTGTTTATTTTTAAATTAATTTTAATTCTACCTCCTTTCACCTACATCCCACACCCCGTACCATGGGGGTGGTATTTGTTATAATTCTATCACTCTGTTTTTATTAATTCAATAGCAAATTTGTTTTTTTTGTAAAAAAAGAGCAGTTTCTATAGAAACCGCTCTTTTTTTACAAAAACATTTTTATTCTAAAAATCAAATCTTAAATTTTGCTCTTTCGAACTGTCCGTTCTCAAAGAATGGATTAACCTGCACTTGGTCACCATAGACAACCTTTTGACCATAATGCATATGAATTATTCCATCAGCATTTATTTCATGTATTTGTTCTACAAACTTTTCTCTTGGTGCCCCACATTTTGGACATTTTTCGGGAGGCATATCACCAACATGTACATAACCGCAAACACTACAACTCCAACTTTTCATTTCAATCAATACTTTAAATAACAAGATACCTTTACCTATTCTATGAGTATTTTATATTTCCTGCACATTTCCATTGACTCACCCAAAAATTTCTAATATTATTAGTTCTATAGACTAACTAATTATATTTGTATGAGGTGCTACCGATGAATGATAATCTGGCCCAACGGCTGACAGAGGGAATATCAGCTTTTTACAGGGCAAATATGAGCCAAAGGAATAGCTTTCCCATACGCTCAAGTGAAATGGGTGTACTGATTTATATCTGCCTGAACGCCAGTGAAAAAGGTGTACGATCCGTTGAAATAAGTGAGTACTTCGGTATTCGCAAATCTTCTGTAAGTACTATGGTGGACTCGCTGGAAAAACACGGATATATTCAAAAGACCCAGTCTCAAGGTGATAGAAGGAATAATCCTCTTTTTCCTACTTCTAATGGAACAAAGCTTGCAAGTGAAGCCTTTGAAGAATATCACGGTGTTTCAAACAAGCTGATAATCAAGCTGGGAGAAGAACAATGTGAAGAGTTCATAAAAGTTCTTCACATAACTACAAAAATAATTCAGAAGGAAGATGATGAAGTATGAGCATTTTAATAACTGGTGCGCTGGGCAATGTTGGAAGGTATGTCGTTGAGAGCTTGTTGAAGCTTGGAGAAAATATTGTAGCAGCTAGCCCTAATATAGACAAGCTTAATGCAGCTTTCGGAACAATAGAAAAAGTTAGAACGGTTAAGTTTGATTTTATCGAACAAGAGACCTTTGATGCTGCTTTAGAGGGAGTTGACAGGGTGTTTCTAATGCGTCCACCTCATCTCGGTAAGCCGGAAGACCTGCTTCCCTTTGTCCAAGCTATGGTAAAGTCAAATATCAAGCTTGTGACTTTCCTTTCACTAATGGGAGTTGAAAACAACCCGGTGCCTCCACATCATAAAATAGAAAAG